>DAOVWW010000054.1 GCA_030636465.1 Gammaproteobacteria bacterium | reverse complement strand
TCAATAAAGTCAAAGCTGCTTTTGTTCTTAACGTAGCGCGCTTTGTGACCTGGCCTGAAGAGGTCTTTGACGGCCGCGATGATCGTCTGCTGCTGTGTTTTTATCGCACCAACCCTTTTGATGTTGCGCTTGATTCAATCAGCGGGAAAACTGTGTCTGGTAGGCAACTGGAAATTATGCGGGTTGAAAATTTTCTGGATAGCGAGCGATGTCAGATCCTGCTTATTTCACCAGTGGAGCTGGACGATTTTGAGATAGAAGTTGGTCCCGGTCTGGTGAGTCCGCTACTGACAATTGTCGACATGACGGATACTGCAGGGGCTTCAGCTGCTAGAAAAGGAGTGTTAATCACTCTGGTGCGGAAAGGTTCACGCATTGGTTTCGAGATTGATTTAGCAAGGGCGCGCAGGGCAGGGCTTAAGATGAGTTCAGAGCTACTCAAGCATGCACGCATAGTTGGCGGGGGCTCCTGAGTCATGTTGATACAGGGCGGTTATTCGATCAGAAAGAAGCTAATGCTGGTGCTGTTATTAACCAGCGGTAGTGCCCTGCTCATATCCGCCATTGGCTTTGTGGTGAGTGACTGGTATTCACTGCAAACCTCAACGATAGAGCGGCTGCGTGCGGAAGCTGGAATTATTGGCAACAATTCAGTTGCTGCAATTACTTTCGACGACCCCGACTCCGCACAAGGGACCTTATCCACGCTCGAAGCAGAGGTCGCTATTGTGTCCGCAGCCTTGTTTTTGAAAGATGGATCCTTGTTTGCGAGTTATAAGCGAGATGGGGGTTCTTTACCACTTGAGCACCCGGACAAGGAATCCGGTTCTATTAATGGGAATCTCTTTGTGGTGGCGCCAGTAAAGCTAGAAGGCGAGGCGATTGGAAGCATACTGCTGGTATCTGATTTGAGCTACTGGAAGCAGCGTCAACTGTTACATTTAATTATTGGACTGGGCGTCCTGCTGGCATCATTTATTGTTGCCTTGATTATCTCCAGTCGCTTGCAGCGAGTGGTTTCCGTACCTATTGTGAAGCTGGCGGAAACTGCCAGACGAGTTACCGAGCAGAATGACTATAGCTTAAGGGCCAAAAAGCTGTCCAAAGATGAGATTGGGTCCTTAGTAGACGATTTTAATAGCATGCTGCAACAGATTCAGGAGCAGGATGCCGAGTTAAAGAAAGTTCAGGAGCATCTGGAAGAAACAGTCGAAATTCGAACGAGTGAACTTACCGAGTTGACTCTGCAACTGGAGCATCAGGTTTATCATGACACCTTGACCGGGCTAGCGAATCGCATCACCTTTGATGATCGCTTGCAGCTAGCTATAGATCAATCACGGCGTTACGGTGGAAATCTGGCCATCCTGTTCCTTGATCTGGATCGTTTCAAAGTGGTTAATGATACTCTGGGGCACGCAATCGGGGACAAGTTATTGATTCAGGTAGCTAAAAGGTTTTCTTCCTGTATACGCGCCAGCGACACACTGGCGCGACTCGGTGGAGATGAGTTTGGTGTGTTACTGATGCAGATCAATTCAGCTACCGAGGCAGCGGATGTGGCGAACAAGTTGATAAAAGCCATAGCTGATCCCATCGAAGTAGAAGGTTATAGTCTGCATCCATCCACCAGTATCGGTATCTGTCTTTTCCCTGATGATGGCGATAATGCCGAGACTATTTTAAAGAATGCGGATACAGCGATGTATCGGTCTAAAGATCAGGGCTACAATCAAATCACCTTCTTTTCTTCCGAGATGAATGCGCAGATAGTCAGGCGCCATAGCCTGGAGAATAAATTGAGGCAGGCCGTTAGAGAAGAGCGCCTGAACATCCACTATCAACCAAGGCTGGATACCGAATCTCTGAATATAATCGGAGTGGAAGCGCTGGCCCGCTGGACTGACCCGGAAGAAGGCGAAATCACACCATCAGAATTTATCCCTCTGGCTGAGGACTGTGGGCTTATTCGTGATATTGATGAATGGGTACTGAAATCTGCCTGTAGCGAAGTATTAAAGTGGTATGGGGGCGAAACCCCGCAGATATCTCTCTCAGTTAATCTTTCACCAGGGAAGTTTATTCGTAAAGACCTGCACAAAATGGTTAAGCAGACCCTTAGCCACACAGGGTTCCCTGGCTCGCAACTTGAACTGGAAATAACCGAAAGTCTGTTTGGGCAGGAAAGCGAAGATGCCATGGGTGTTTTTGAGCAGCTTCGTGAACTGGGGGTGGAAATTTCTGTCGATGATTTTGGAACGGCATATTCATCTCTCAGCCGCCTTAAGCAGCGGCCACTGAATACGCTGAAAATTGACCAGTCCTTCGTGCGTGACCTGGGTAAAGACCCTGATGATGAGACCATTGTCCGCACCATTATTACCATGGCGCATAACCTTAACCTGAAGGTCGTCGCTGAAGGTGTAGAAACTGAAGATCAGTACAACTTTGTGAAACAACATGGGTGTGATGCAGTCCAGGGGTTTTTGTTTGGAAAGCCGGTTCCAGCTGAAGAGATGGAGAAACTGATTAAAGGCGTCAAATACAAGGGGTTGGAGTGATTTAATTTAATCACTCCAGTCTCTTTAAGGCTTGTCCTCGCGGCCTGCTAAATTTTTTTCATTTTCGATATATCCTTAAAACTTACTTGAGTGACAGTACGTTTCAGATTAATCCCCCGGGTATTTTTTCTTATGACCAGGCCATTCCTTATTATGCAGCTCCGACCGGAGGATGATACCTCCGACAATGAGTTTGCGGCGATCCTGAAATATGGTGGCCTTGATGCCAGAGATGTCCATCGTTTACGTCTGGAAAAAAACGGTATCCCGGATGAGCTTGAACTGGATCAGTACAGCGGGATAATTGTCGGTGGCAGCCCGTTTGATATCAGCACACCGATGCAGGATAAATCTGCAATTCAAAAGAAAATTGAAGAGGATTTCAACAGGCTGTTTGATGTCATTGTTCCCAATGATATTCCTTTCCTTGGCGCCTGTTCGGGTAATGGTTTGCTAGGGACATACCTGGGCACTTCAATATCCACCCGTTATGGCGAGGCAGTAGGCTGTGTAAAGCTCGATATCACTGGCGCTGGCAAAGTCGACCCGCTGTTATCCGGCTTCCCGGATACGATCACCGTATTGTCTGGTCACAAAGAGGCCTGTGATACGGTACCTGATGGTGCCGTCTTATTAATGACAGGAAATGCCTGCCCGGTGCAGATGTTTCGTGTCGGCAGCAATGTCTATGCTACCCAGTTTCATCCAGAAGGTGATAGTGACGGCTTTACTCTGCGCATCCACGCCTATAAACATCATGGTTACTTTGAGCCTCACGAAGCGGATTGTCTTATTGGTGCTGTTTGTGAGGAAGAGACGCCTTACGCACAGGAAATACTCAGGCGGTTTGTGCATACCTTTTCTGGTTAGAACTTCTCCATAAACTGTGGCCTGACCCCAGGTTAGGGGTGATTTTATTTTAATTGCACGGCCCCTTTAAGGATACCGGGTTTCCCTTCAGGGCTAAATTAGGGTACAAGGGCGCCATGAAGATACCAAAACGAATACAAGCCCTGGTTGATGACGGCCTGGTGGATGAAGTTATTATCCGATTGATGAGCGGA
Source organism: Gammaproteobacteria bacterium (assembly GCA_030636465.1). Classification (GTDB taxonomy): domain Bacteria; phylum Pseudomonadota; class Gammaproteobacteria; order BMS3Bbin11; family BMS3Bbin11; genus BMS3Bbin11. The sequence goes on along the minus strand of DAOVWW010000054.1, from coordinate 4,611 downwards.
AAAGAGGCCGACGTCTATGTCGTGCGCTGTGGTTCGGAGATTCGCTGCGCCAAGGTCTACAAAGAAGCTGAAAACCGTAGCTTCAAACAGGCAGCGCGATACCAGGAAGGTCGAAAAGTGCGTAATAGCCGCCAATCCCGTGCCATGGAGAAACGTTCAATATACGGTCGCAAGCAGCAGGAAGAGACCTGGCAAACCGCTGAAATGGATGCGTTACATCGCCTGGCCAATGCCGGTGTGCGAGTTCCTCAACCCTATCTCTGTCTCGACGGCATTTTGCTGATGGAATTGATCACCGATGAAGAAGGCGAAGTGGCTCCACGTTTGTGCGAAGTGGAGATGAGCGTAGAACAGGCGCTTGAAGGTCATGCCATAGTCATGCAATACGTGGTTCGTATGCTATGCGCCGGACTGGTACACGGTGACCTGTCAGAATTTAATGTATTGGTGGATAAAGATGGCCCGGTAATTATCGATTTGCCTCAGGCAGTAGATGCGGCGGGAAATAATAACGCCGAATCGATGTTTGCGAGGGATGTTGACAACATGACCCGCTACTATGGCAATTATGCCCCTCAATTGCACGACAGCCGCTACGCCAAAGAAATCTGGGCACTGTATGAGGAAGGCGAGCTGCATGCTGAATCGATGTTAACTGGCCATTTTGAAGAAAACACAGAAGCTGCAGATGTGGATGCTGTGATGGAAGTAATCACCGCAGCCTATGTAGAAGAGGAAGAACGGCAAGCGCGGCTGAGTGAATCATAACTATAACAGGCCTCAGGCCATGTATTACTTAATCTCTACTTTCGACCACCTCTAAGATGTCGTGAATTTATGAGTTCGGCCACGCTATCTGCGTGTTCTGTAACAGTCTTGAGCGTGCCAGTTTTTTTGCAATCGATTATTTGTTTGCCTCTTTCAATAACATAACGATACCAGTTATCACCTGACATGCCGTCCGGGGGGGTGGTTTTTTCAACCACTGTAACCTCGTACTGGTTTTTATTTGGTTCATCACGCATGCTTATTGCCTCTATGATTTGTCTTTGTCGAGCATTAGTAAGGGGTTGGCTTTTTTATAGCAGGACTGTTTGTGACTGGTAACTATGCCTGGAACTTTGTGAAGGTTCCTGTATTAGGGCAAGTATTGCCATGATGTTAAAGGCGGTGCAGACAAATATGAACCTGAATTCAGCGAGTGATTATATCATATCTTGATATTTTATATTTGGGGCCAGAGTGAAAACTCTACAAAAACTTCTGGATATCGCCGATTTGGCTGATGACCGAGCGCTGGAAGTTTATCTGACTTGGCATATCTCTCATTGCGGCAGCTGCCTCGCCATTGTTGGCAAAACTGCCATAGACTAGAACATAATATTCACCCTTCACGGTGTTGACTGCGTAGTACGACAGGTTCTCCGTGAAGTAATGGCTATAACGCTGGGCGATGTCATAGAGTTCTTTTTTGCTGGCAGTCGAGGCGACCAGTACGGCATAACGGTCGGCAGCTTGAGCTGCAAGCCACTCGGGTCCGTGAAGGGTATTGTCCTTTCCAAACTGGCTAAATGGCGAGATGTGGCTTAGACGGCCATCCACGCTGTTAAGCTGATCATCGACAGTGATTAGCTTTTGATTGATCATTTCCAGGCCGGTTTTCACCCCGGCAATTCTTTGCACATCACTGCTATTGATGGTGCTTTGGTAATAGCTTATTCCGGCAATCATCAGAACAATAACCGCTATCACACCCGAGACAGCCCAGAAGTTCTTTTTCACCATGCCACCCAGTGCCACAATGTTACTGCCCAGTTCAGCGTTGTTGACCTGTAGTTCTATTATTTGTTCTTCGTGTTCTTTTGCCAGATTACGTAACTGACTTACAGAGGTTTCCAGTTCATCACTGCGTGCATCGAGTTGTAATAGTGCAGTTTGGTGTGCTGTGCTTTTCTCGATTAGTGCCGTGGTGGTTTGTTCCAGTTTGCTGGCGCGTATCTCCAGGGCTGCATCTACAGCCTGCATTTTGATAATGTTGGCCTTGTTGATGGCAATGGTCTTTTCAGTTTCGCTTAGCCGGGAGTCAAGAATTTCATCACGCTCCTGAGTGGCGCTGGCCAGACTATCGATTTCACCGATGAGCTGAGTTTTAAGATTGAGCAGGGCTTCAGTGTTCTGCTCAATGCTTTGAGTTAACAGGCTGTGTGTTTCCTGCGATTCGATAACCAATTGATTGACGCGCCCAACCAGCTGTTCGTGATGATCACTGATTCGGGTGTACTGTACCGATGATGCTGTTTCAAGGCTTTCCAGATCCGCGGCGGACTGTTCGGCCACGTCTGCAATTTCCAGAGTCAGCTTTTTGACTTCACTATCGATATCATCCGAAATCGCGGAGAGAGATTTATAGGTATTGTCGATGTCACCGAGACGCTTGTAGGCCTGTGAAACTTTGGCAGTGAGGTCGAGGTCATTATCACTCAGACTATCCAGTCCTACCTCAACACTCTTATTTACGGTGTCGAGTTCTGTTTGCAGTTTGCCCAGACTGGTTTCCAGCGTATTAAGCTTATTATTGATATCATTCGCTTGTCTAACGGCGACAGAACCAGCATCAAGCTGAATCAAGTTTTCATAGGCGTCCAGAGACTTTGGGCCTGTGTGTTGTAATTTTGACATGATTTGCCCTCACAGCAGATTGGAATTGATCTGATCAATGTTAGCATATTATAAAGTATTAATATAGATTCAAGGTGGCCAGGCGATACCCGGGCGGATTTATGTACCGGTAATACGTTTAAATTTATAGGCGTCACCAGCCTGTCATTGATAGGAAAACTGTTATGCTGCCACGTATCAGGAAGAATATGAGATAATTCATTTTGGTAAAAAAAGTGCAGTCAACTGCATACGGTTTAATCAGTTATTTGAGGGAAGTTCGATGATCAATTATTTAGTAATGCTGCATGTTGTCGCTGTAGTCATATGGGTTGGTGGGATGTTATTTGCTCACATGCAATTACGTCCAGTTGCGGCCGATCTACTGGAGCCGCCGGTACGTTTAAAACTCTGGGTTGGGGTGTTTGGTCGATTCTTTCCCTGGGTCTGGGCATCAATTATTACCATCCTTATTACCGGTTTCTGGATCATTAATATTATTGGTGGTTTCAAGGGACTGGGAATGCATATCAATGTAATGATGACAATTGGTTTCATCATGATGCTTATTTTCTTTCATGTGTTTTTTGGTCCCTACAGAAGATTAAAGCAGGCAGTGGTGGCCGAAGACTGGCCCGCAGGAGGAGCAAAGCTGGCACAGATACGAACGCTGATCGGCATCAATATGCTGCTTGGTGTGCTGGCGGTAGCAATTCGTTATATTCTGTAGATTTATTTTTATAGGATATGAAGTAACTATCAGAAACAGAGCAGGTTTGACGAGATAGAGAGTGAGAATCACAAATGTTTGAACAGCTAGCCACCATTCACCCCTTATTGCCCGCTATCGCCGGTTACGTGGTGCTTATACTGGGCGCAGTAATTGCGTATTACATCACCAAACGTATATTGCTGATGCTGGTCCATAAGGCGGTCAAGCATACGAGCGCCCAGTGGGATGATGCGCTGGTCGATCAAAAAGTATTTGGCAGACTTGCACATATCGTCCCGGCCCTGGTAATTCAAAAAGGGATATTACTGGTGCCAGATCTGCCTGCTGCAGCTGAGACGGTGATTAGAAACCTGACCAGCATTTATATGATCGTGGTAGTTAGCCTGACATTAACCGCCGTGCTGTCTGCTGTAAATCAGATATACACTTCGCGTCCGGATGCTCGTAACCGGCCTATCAAGGGATTCGTACAGCTTGCGCAACTTGTGCTCTACATTATTGCGGGCATACTTGTTATAGCGGTGCTGATAGATCGTTCACCGGTGTTACTGTTAAGTGGACTCGGAGCTATTACTGCCGTATTGATGGTGGTATTTAAAGATACGCTGTTATCGCTGGCGGCCAGCGTACAATTGACTACCCAGGAACTTATACGAGTCGGTGACTGGCTCGAAGTGCCGCAATTTGGGGCCGATGGCGATGTTGTTGATGTGGCGCTTTATACTATAACAATACAGAACTGGGATAAGACCATCTCCACTATCCCGACACATCAACTGGTCGCCGGGTCGTTCAAGAACTGGCGTGGAATGTTGGAATCAGGTGGTCGGCGCATTAAACGATCGTTTAATATTGACCTGAACTCTATACACTTTCTTAGCCCTGCTGAAGTCGAGCGGTTTGCGGACATCGGCTTACTGAAAGATTATATTCAGTCCAAGCAGGAAGAGCTGCAGACCTATAATGCCAATATCAATACAGCCGATGAACCGGGTGTTAATCAGCGCCACTTGACGAATATAGGCACACTACGCGCGTATATTCTCAGCTATCTCAGGCACCATCCCAAGATTCATGACAACATGACGTTGATTGTCAGACAGTTACAGCCTGGTGCTGAAGGGGTGCCGATAGAAATTTACTGTTTTAGCAATGACATCGACTGGGATAATTACGAAGCAATCCAGGCAGATATCTTTGACCACATATTCGCTGTTGTG
>DAOVWW010000310.1 GCA_030636465.1 Gammaproteobacteria bacterium | reverse complement strand
GGGATGAACCAGATGGGAGGCAGTACATTATTTCTGTCTCCTGCGGATGCCCAGATAGGCCGTGGTGAACCCATAGAAGATACCGCCAGAGTAATTTCCAGCATGGTGGATATCGTTGCAATCCGAACCGGGCCACATGGCAATATTATTCGCTTTGCTGAATTCAGCTCCGTGCCAGTAATTAATGCACTGACTGATTTTAATCATCCCTGTCAGCTGCTGGCCGACATGATGACAGTACGAGAGCAGCTTGGGCGTACAGAAAATATAGAAGTGGCTTACATTGGTGATGGCAATAATATGTGCCACTCCTGGATGATAGCGGCCAAGCAATTTGGCTTTAATATTAGAATTGCAGCACCAAAGGGTTTTGAGCCTGAAGCTGAATTATTTAAGGCCTGCGAAGATAGAGTTACATTGACTAGCTCACCGTCAGAGGCAATTAAGGATGTGGACGTAGTCGTAACTGATACCTGGATCAGCATGGGGCAGGAAGAAGAAAAACAGCAGAAAAAACAAGCCTTTGCAGATTATACAGTTGATTCTGCACTTATGGAAAAGGCTGCTGAAAATGCAATCTTTCTTCATTGCCTACCCGCATACCGTGGTTATGAAGTCTCAGAAGAAGTGCTGGAAGGTCCGCAGAGTGTGGTCTGGGACGAGGCGGAGAATAGATTGCATGCCCAGAAAGCACTGATAGAGTTTTTGCTGGAAGTTAACAAATAGGCTTAGGCACTTAATTTCCACTATTTATCTTAATTACCTGAGCATTATTCTCAGGTATATTCAATCACCCCATAAGAATTATTTCCTTTATTTTAACTTTCAATTTTGTAAGAATGTTCAGCCCTTATTCAGGTTGGCCTGTTTAGAATACTTTAATGCCTGGATGGACATACCCAAGTCTGTACAGGGAAACAAAAAACATAACCGGAGATTTAACATGAAATTGACTACAAGTCTGGCTCTCGCTGCTTCATTAGTTGCTTTTTCTGGCGTTGCAAGCGCCGATAAAGGTAAAGAAATTTATGATACAAAATGCTTCACCTGTCATGCTTCTGGCGTTGCTGGTGCACCAAAATTTGGTGATAAAGCTGCCTGGGCTCCACGTATCGAAACTGGTATGGACGCAATGATGGTTGTTGTGACTAAGGGTAAAGGCGCTATGCCTCCTAAAGGTACCTGCATGGATTGTTCAGACGAAGATCTGAAAGCTACAGTTCAGTACATGGTAGATAGCGCGAAGTAACACTACGTATACTTCGAGTTGGCCGGCAGCTTGTCTGCCGGGATAGAGTGGGTACCAACCGGTACCCTTTTTAATGCCTGTTAATCAGACATGAATTTTTCTATATTTTTCCGGCTGAGTTGACCCAGTTTCACTTTCTTGATTATCCCTGCATGGATGGTCATGAGCGTAGGTGTACCATAGACATGAAATTTTTTTGCTAAGGCGGGATCCTGGTTTATATCAATAATAATAACGTTTGAATTTTCAGACTTTAGTTTTTCAATGATCGGTGTCATTGATTCACACATGGAGCAATTTTTCGACATAAAATATGTGTAAATAATGCTATCAGGGCTTTCCTGACTCGCCGTAAACAGGTCGGCTATCGGAACGGCTTTACCTACAGCACGCCTGGCTGATATATGCATATAAAGGAATGGTGTAACAAACATTACAGCTAATAGTGTTACAACTATCAGGCCAATATTATCCACAGCTTTCCCTTTTTTAAGCCAATAATGGTTTATACGTCAGGATGAAATACCTTGATCATGCAATGGTATACAACATGGTAACTTGCCTGCGAGTAAATTAAAATTACGCTTTTATTATTCACTGGTTAATTGTAATGAAAGATAACTTACTTGGCATGGGGCTGACAGATAATATTATTGAACCCGATGAGAAAGTCACTGAAAAAATGCAGCAGGAACTTGCCGATCTGCAAAAGAAATTGGCGGCTTTGCCAAAAGATGGCGATGACCTCACTCGGCTGCGGCTGCAACTTGATATAGCAACACAATTTGTCGCACTGGACCAGAAAGACAATGCATGGCTACTTGCGCGTCGATTATTTGATGAATTTATAAAATTATCATCGTGGCAGGATGCGGTTGAAACCTGTGATGTACTGTATGCAGCAGATCAGGATGATTCAATCATTGCACTGGGTAATGGCGTTTGGCTGGCCGTCACATTTCCCGTAGATCCGACACTCAGTGTCAATATGCTCGATCACATAATTGAAGAAACACCCCAGGAATCAGACGGCGGTGCGGTAGCAGCAGCAACGGCTCATTATCTGGCTGACCTGCGTGCGAGTGACGAAAAACAGCGAGATAGCCTGGGTTTTCTAACTGGAAATCTATTGGCTAGCGTGGCTTACCGACATAGTGGCTATAAAGACCGTGAAATGATCGATATGTGGGTAGAGCGTCTCGAATTAAATCAGCCGGATAAATTCTTGCCACGACTGGGCATGATGCTGGATATCATAGTAGGCGAGAAATGGTGGGTAGATCGCGATGCCTTGCGTAATGTCTTGCCCGAAGATGCGGGTAGTTTTTCTGAATAGCTACTTTTTTACAGCAGCTTTTCTATGACTTTTATTATTTCCGGGTGATCAAACTCACGGCCGCCAATCATGCGATAAACGATATTGCCTTTTTTATCAATGATATAGGTAGTTGGTAGGCCAGTTACACCCCAGTCTGCAGATACCTTCATGTCGCTATCAAGCAGTATCGGGAATTCGGGAACTGGGTCCAGGCCCCACAGATATGAAAGTATTTGTTCAGCATCTTCACCCTGATTAATCGCCAGAACGACTACAGGTTTGTCTGCCAGTTTACGGCGCAGACGTTCGAGAGAAGGCATTTCTTCGCGACAGGGTGGGCACCAGACTGCCCAGAAG
>DAOVWW010000300.1 GCA_030636465.1 Gammaproteobacteria bacterium | reverse complement strand
CGTTCAGAATTCCTGACTGCGCATGCGCGGTCAGCGGAATACCGGATAAAAGATTAGTGGTTACGTTTTACGGTTTACGTGTTACGAGAAACCTTCGTTCTGTATAAATCTGATCGTTTGATTTTGTTATTATTTCCGTAAACCGTAAACCGTAAAACGCATTTGCATCTGTAAGATTGAACTTCTCTGTGGTCTACCAATATGACAAACAAAAAAACATCAGCCTCCCGCTGGGTGCGCAAAGTCATTCAGCAACAAAGCAGTTATCACGTCCCGCCTGCTGGAGATTTCATCAAACTTGATGCAATGGAAAATCCATGGCCCATGCCGGAGGAAATTAATCAGGCCTGGCGTGAGTCGCTGGCAGGTTCACATCTCAATCGATACCCTGATCCGCAGGCTAGTGAGTTGACTCAGCGCCTGCGTAAGCTCTTGGCTATACCCGATGAAGCTGGTGTCATGCTTGGTAATGGCTCAGATGAACTTATCCAGGTCATACTGATGGCGCTGGCAGCTGAAAACGTGAGTGTATTATCGCCGTCGCCTTCATTTGTTATGTATGAAGTGCTGGCCAGGGCATGTGGTTTGTCATATGCAGCTATACCCCTGCAGCGGGATTTCACGCTGGATATGCCAGCTATGCGTAAAGCAATATCTGAGCATCAGCCCGCCGTAATTTTTTTAGCTTCACCGAATAACCCTACTGGTGCAGTTTTTCAGCAATCTGAAATTGAAGAGATCCTCGAACTGGCCCCGGGGCTGGTTATTGTTGATGAGGCCTATCAGCCATTTATTCGGGAAGGATACGAAGACTTCATGTCCCAACTGGCCGAATATCCTGATCTGATCATTATGCGGACATTATCAAAAGTCGGACTGGCTGGAATTCGTCTCGGGCTAATCACAGGTCATCCGGACTGGATGACGCAGCTGGATAAACTCAGGCTGCCCTACAACATCAACAGCCTGACTCAGGCAACCGCCAGTTTCGCCATAGAACACTGGTCAGTCTTTCAGCAGCAAATAGATGAAATTTGTGTAGAGCGAGATCGAGTTTTCAATGCACTGTCATCACTGCAGGGAATTGAACTGTGGCCTAGTGATACCAATTTTATTCTTTTCAGGGTTTCTGATAATCGGGCTGAATGGATACACGCTCAATTATTAGCGCAGGGTATTTTGATAAAGTGCCTGAACCGTGCTGACACTGCGCTGGAGAATTGTTTGCGTGTGACGATTGGCCGCCTGGATGAAAATGATATATTTTTAAGAGTATTGTCTGAATTGTTGCTTAGCTGATTTGTGCGAATGAATACGCACCTACAAAGAGAAATGTCTATTTAATTAAGTTTTAGCCAATTATTTTTACGGCAACGTTGTAGGTCCGAATTCATTCGGACAAAGCCTGTACGAATAAATTCAGATATAGAGTCCTGATGCTGTAAAAAATGCCACCGCCCCAAAAGGGCAGCGGCATCTTCAAAAAGATATTTTTACTGAATAAAGCTTATTCAGGATTTATCTTATGATGTTCCTTCTGCGTGATCATCGTCTTCTTCATGCTCATTCTCAGCCACGTCATCATCATCGTGGTCGTCTTCGTGCTCTTCCTCATTTTCAGCTTCATCTTCATGTTCATTTTCATCTTCATGTTCTTCGTCATGCTCTGTTTCATTTTCTGCTAGATCATCATTATCGTCATCATCGTTGCTAGAACTGGATTCACTGGAAGAATCATCATCTTCGCCATCATCATCACCGCCACCGCTTGCCGCAGCAGCCAGTCCTATGCCACCAACTGCTGCTGCACCTAGTAGAACCTTTGAAGCAATCACGCCACCAACGATAGCCTGCCCGTTGATGTAGGTTTTCTCGATAGAACTGATGCCGGTGAGTTTTAGATCCAGTAATCCGAAGTGAATATCATCAGGAGCATTTTTCTTCCCAACAAAACCAAACTGAATGTCAAATAATGCAGGGCGGTTTCTGAAGTAACTGAATAAAGATCCTACGCTGTCGCTAGATGTGCGGGTTTGGCCAAAACGAAATCCCATTACTGTTTTATCTATTTTAGGAACAGAATGTATATTAAGTGGGATATTAAGATAAAGCATGCCAGCGCGATTTATCTCGGTTTCAAAGGCTAATGCCTGGCCTGCAGAAAATGATAGCGCTGTTATGGCTGCAATTTTCATAGATGATTTCATAATTTTTCCTTTTTTTGGTTTTGAATTTTGTTTTCAATTTATTTAATCGTAAAATGATGAGGCAGCGATCGATTCGATAACTGCTCCAGTTCATAGCATCGGAATATAGTTTTTGTACCTTAAAGTAAGCTTAAGAAGCACAGGGAAATCGACTAATGACACTAATAGGTGGACAGGCGGACAAAAAATAGGGATATTATTTTCATCCCGCTATAGAAATAGCCTGTTAGGCTGCAAAATTGATAGTTTATGGATTAATTTCTGTGCTCTTAAGGAAAAGAATATAAATGAGAGTTTTACTAATAGAAGATGATGCCTTACTGGGTAATGGTGTTTGTGTCGGTCTGACACAGGCAGGATTTACTGTCGACTGGGTAAAAGATGGAAAGTCAGGGCTGGCCGCCGCATCTGCAGGATGGCACGATCTCATTATTCTTGATCTAGGCTTGCCGGGCATTACAGGTCATCAGGTATTAGCCAGTTTGCGCAAGGAAGGGCATGAAATCCCTGTGCTGATACTGACCGCAAGAGATACTGTTGATGAGCGTATTGCCGGTCTGGATGCGGGTGCGGATGATTATATGACTAAACCCTTTGATCTCGATGAACTCTCTGCCCGCGTGCGTGCATTGCTTCGTCGGCGTACAGGCAGGGCAGCGCCATTGCTGACACATGGTGAAATCATCCTTGATCCTGCAGCACGGGCGGTGAGCTTTAAAGGTGAACCCGTCAAGCTTTCGCATCGTGAGTTCAGTTTATTGCAGTTATTACTG
>DAOVWW010000067.1 GCA_030636465.1 Gammaproteobacteria bacterium | reverse complement strand
TCCACCCATTGTCCTACCTCAATAGAAAGTCACAGTAAAAAGCTCAATAGGAAATCCCATGACTCTTAAACGCAGCAAGAACAAAGATGAGCTTTGCTACCCTTTTATTTACGAAACGTCATACCTTTGTGATTTTGAAGTCGCAACAGATGAACTCTGCAGCCATATTGGTGGCATACTTACCGCACTACCTGAAAGCTATACTGACATATCCGCCGACCTAAACAAGCTTCAGCCTTTGGTTTATCATTTAAATGGATCTATTCGCGGAAAACTCGCTATAGAGGAAGATGATATGCAGTGGCTCCTAACACGTTACCACCACTACCAGTCACTCATTGCAGGCCAAATTAACGGCTTTGTCCTCCCACGCGGGCCAGCACCCGTACCACAACTCAACTTAACGCGGTCAGCTGCAAAAAAAGCCATTAGGATAATGGTACGACTAGATGAACAAGGTAAAAATGTGCCTGATATCTTACATAGATTCTGTAACTTAATTTGTAATTTCTGTTTTGTTCTCACAATATATGTTAATAAACAATCTGGCTTTGAAGAAATCCCTTTCATTAGCAAAAGCTACAAATAACAAGAACCAACTCGAGCTAAAAACACATTGGCGATCATCTGGCAAAAAACACTGCGTGGCACACGCTACGAAATCCGAAAGGCAGGCAATACTACCCGCCTATACACCGATGGTGTTTTCCATAGCCAGTTTAATCCCGACAACCCAATAACTCGATCAGTATGGGACTTACTCATGCTGCCCGCTTTCTTTTATGAAACAAACAGAATTAAAAGAATTCTTGTACTTGGCGTGGGAGGTGGATCCGTTATCCAGCTACTACATAAATATGTTCAACCAGATGAAATTATTGGCATTGAGCTAAACCCTGTTCATGTTAGTGTTGCAAAACGTTTTTTTGGGATAAATAAAAAGATAGCAACACTTCATGTTGCTGATGCCATATCCTGGATGGAAAAATACAAAGGCCCACCCTTCGACATGATTATTGATGATCTTTTTGGCGAAGAAAATGGTGAAGGTGTAAGACCCATTACTCTCAATACTAAATGGCTTGGCTTGCTAAATAAACACACTACGAAGAAAGGTTTGATAGTAGCAAATACCGTGGACTCTAAAATGTTGAAGGAGTCTGCCTATTTCACCAACAAACGTACTCAAAACCATTTTAAATCTGCCTTCCAGTTAACCGTACCCCAACTGGAAAACTTTGTTGTAGCTTTTCTAAAGAATGAATCCACAAGCAAGCAACTACGAAAAAACATCAGCAAGGTTCCCGGACTTAATCATCAAAGTGGAGCGAATAAACTTTTTGTCCACATTCGCGAACTTACAACTTAATACAATGTGATGTGAAATCAATAAATGATGCCCGGGGCCGGAATAGACTGTTTTGATTGGATCCAAATAAATAGGGTCAGAGAGTTTATGCCCTGAGGGTGCAATTGTTTCTAATATTAGAGAATATTGCTCTCTGACCCGGTTTTTCAAGCTTTATGTACATATACGTAAAATTAGCCTAAATTAAAGTTAAATAGACAAAGCTACAATCTACAAATCACCTGTATAGATATACTTTGATATCCGTAACATCAACCAGTTTAATCGGAAAAGAAAATTCTCCGCCTCTCATCCTCATTTTGATCCAAACACGATCGCTTGCAGCACTTTCTAAAAGACCGTCGTGACTCTTACCTGTTGACGTCTCAACTTTAATTTTTCTGCCAACATATTTAGAAAGCTGTGTTTTTTTAACAGTTCTGTAATCATACTTTTTCGGAACCGGTTTAGCTGGAGCTGATGTTTTAGCTAGCACTGGTGCTGGTACAGATACTTTAGCTTTAGCTGGAACTGATTCTGGAGCTGAAACTGGTGTAGATACGTCAGCTGGAACTGATTCTGGAGCTGAAACTGGTGTAGATACGTCAGCTGGAACTGATTCTGGAGCTGAAACTGGTGTAGATACGTTAGCTGAAGCTGATGCTAGTACCGGAGCTGGCGCTGGTGATGGCGAAGTTGATGGTTTGGCCGCAACGGGATTAAGCTCCTGTTTTTCAGTCGAGGCATTCGTCTCTTCAGCTTTATCCTCTGTAAATTGGTTTTCGTTCCAGACGATTAATTTATTATCAATAGTGTCGCCATTAATAGTAATATCCATACCGAGGATATCCATCACATCAGAATTTTTATAAAGACTTAAACCGCTCAACATTGCAGGCTCAACCGGGTTCATGCTGACGTTAACTGTTCCACCATTTATCAAAAAATTACGGTACGATTCGGCGGTCTTCTCCGGAAGAACAGCCCCAAGCTGTGCTGTGAGTAGTGATATATTCGCATCAACATACTCATCAACCGTACCTTTATTAATCCGTGCGCAATATTGATTTCTGAGTTTGTGATAACCCGTGTCAATATACTTAATATTCAAACGCGAAATTTCTTGCTCAGAAGCAGCTGCGCCTGATTTTATTTTATCCGAATCGAATGGAAACTTCATAGCAAGTCTTAAATCGTAAAGATCACGATCTTTGAAACTCATATTAATTTTCATCTCTCGAGCAACTTTCCGGAATTCCATATTAAAGGTAACATCAAGTTCTAATGGGTTATAACCCATATCTATAAATTCTTTTCGGCCGAATCTAACAACATCCCCGCAACCCAGGGCATCAATACGCTCAACCAGCAAGGGGGCACTTTGTGGTTGTTGCATAGCTGCCTGCGCCTGCATATTGCCTAACATCGCAAAAATTTTACTATTTAAATCAATGCCAACTTTTTTGAATTCCAGGGCTGCATATTCTGGAAACTCTTTATTTTTGGCATTCCTGCCTATAAAAATAATGTCGAGAATATTGGGTGCTGAAATAGTCATCTCCTGAATGGTAAATTCATCGCTGGCCATCTTCGGCCGAATCACAACACCCCCCACTCCCACTGTTCCTTCTAGTGAGCTAATCACTGAGTCATAAGTGATATCTGCAAAGGGGGCTGCCGTGGCAATAATATCATCCATGGTGGTCTTAACTTCATACCATACATAGCCTTTAAGGCCCCCATAAATGAGTATAGGAAGTATCAGCAGAATTTTAATATATCGCATAATTTTTGCGTCCCTTTATAAATGTCATAGATCATATTCTCTATAATGGCTAAGATTGAATCCTCTTCTTCAGATTTATTATCTAAAGGTTTTTTATCCAGCGGGCTTATATCCGGACATATATTATTGTTTACAGCATGATCTGCGCTTTTTCTGGCCCATTCTACATTCTTGACTTTACATTTTGGATTATCGGAGCACATCTTCGCATATTTTTTTGCTTCTCCCACTAAAGCACAATCCCGCTCATGCCATAGAGATGCCGTTAAAAGATATTGCGTGAAAGGATGCGACTCTCCTAACTCAATCGCCTCTTTGAGATGATTTGCCGCTGTGGCATAACTCTTTTTCTGATAGTAATAAACATATCCAAGGTACTTGTGAGTTCTTCCATCGTAACTTCCATAACTCAAAGCATCATTAAGATCTTGTAAGGCTGAATTCGGTCTGTTCATTGCGTAATAAACATTTCCTCTATCACGTAATGCCTTCGGGTTCATTCTATCCAGAGCAATGGCTTCATCAAAATCACTAAGTGCCTGCTGATATTCTTTCATTCTGTAGTACATGTACCCTCTGGATCGTAGATAACCCGAGCTCTGTGGACTGAGCTTAATGGCTGTGGAGAAATCTTTTATAGCGGCCTGTTTGTTCCCCAGACAACGGTGGTTATTCCCACGTTCTTTGTAAACGTGTGCCAGATCACCTTTTTTTAATGCTTCATTAAAAATTGAGGTAGCATTTTGACATTCTCGCCAGGGAATTTGATTTGCCTCCACATAATCTGGATACGCTTCCAGATTTCGAAGACGAGGATTGGTGGTGTAGTATTGGCGAATTGATTCCAGGTGTTTTTCTATTTGTTGTAAAGAACCACCCCACTTCGGTTGTAACGACCAAAGGTATTGGTAATGAATAAGATACGAGGCGGGTCTAATCTTGAGTCCCTGTCGTACAATCTGTTCAGTAACATCATTACCCTCAAACGCATATGAACGCCTTATGAGCCCTCGATATGCTGGCATTACTTGTGGATTAATCATTATTACCCGATTAAATTCTTCCCCAGCCACACGAAAATAGGCCTTCATTTTAGCAAACTGTTTTTCCTGAGTGTCTTTAGCCCATCGACCACCACGAGCATGCCAGCCAATATTCATATGATATTCCGCATTAGCCAGATGTGCGGCGAAGGAATTGGGTTTTTGTTTTAACCAGGCATTTAATCGTGCTTCTAACTCTGGGTCAGAATTTCCAAAGGCATCAAAAGCATGTGCCACCTCCAATTCATCCCTCTTTCCCTTTTCGTAGGCAACCTGTAGATCTGAAAGTACCTGATCTAACCTGTCGAAATTCTCATCTTTTAATAATTGAATAACAGCCTTCTTATCGAAGGCATCAGCCGGGTAGCCAGCATTTGCCGTGGTTGCAAATACAAAAATGGCAAAAAAAAGGAGATATTTTGGCTTCAAGCAGCTTCCCTGTGGCATTGGGTAAGGCTTCCTTTGTCCAGCATGTATTCATGGCATTGAAATTAGTGAATCATCTATACCTATTCGAGATGGATAGCGGCAATTTAGCCAGAAAATTGACAGTTTTTGACTCCAATTGGGGGAAAAAGCTTATAAAAACAGGAAAAGTAATGTAATGGTGCCCAGAGTACTGTCAACTTAACTCAACGATATATACTCGGCAAGCATGGATACATACAAACGCTTCACACCTAAGATGCGAAATATTCAACGTTAAATTCTTTCAGTTCATTGCTATATTCGTCTAGTGTCACCAATCCCACACAAGGCTTTGCACCTGAACCAATAAATAGGGTCAGAGAGCAATTAACTTGACCCCAATTAACTTTGAGAGAGTCGGCCTACTTCACCAGCAAACAAGTAGCGAAGAAATTTAAGGCTGCCTATAAATTAACAATCCCTCAACTGGAAAACATTGTTGCTGTTTTTCTCAAAAAAGAATCCACCAACAAACAACTACGAATAAACATCAAGCAAACACCGGGGCTAAACCACCGAAGTGGCCCGAATAAACTTAATGTGCGTGTATGTGATATCAGCTTGAAATAAACTGATATAATAGCTCAATTAAACAATCCATAATAATATGCCCCCTCAATCACACCACTCGTGTAATACCCTTTTAAACCTTTGAAATCCCCTTTAGCAAAATAGATTTTCAAATCAGGATTTTTATTCATTGCCTTTTTGACATTCTCTACCAATTGATCATCGGCATTCTTTACAAGAACGCCACGAAATCCAGCTGTCAGCGGGAAAATATCGTTGCCGCTGTCACCGCAAAATACAACATCCTCTTTCGCAGCACCGAACTCTTCAGCCACATACTCCAGCGCAGTCTGTTTAGTGGCACTTGCTGGCAGAAAATCGAGGAGCCCTTTCCCATCCTGTGAGTCAAAACTGTATACGATGACCTCATCAAACTTTCCCTTCACCAACTCATCAACTTCTTTTAATACCTGTTCACTTCTTTCATGTTCAACATAATAACTTTGCTTGAACTGGTTCAGATGTTCACTTTCCTGTTCCCGCATGCCCTGCACACCAGAGACTACTTCTCTTATTGCCATGGCATCCCATCGTGGACTCTCCCTATGAACATGGTCAATCCACCCATGATCAAACGTCCACTGTCCATTCTCATACTTTCTGATCGAAGTACCGACATCACCACACAGAACATCCGGATACCTGACACCAAATTCTTTTATCGCCTTTTCGGTGAGATCCAGATTTCGTCCTGTTACATAAACAACAAGAACGTTATGCTCTTCCGTCAGTTGATTAAACAGGCTAATGGCTTCGCTGTCACTTTGCCAACTTCCATTTGGGAGCAGCGTTCTGTCTAAATCTGTTGCTAATATTTTCATACTATTCCTCAATGAAGAATCGGCCCGATCACCTGTTCTCGTTTAACTATAGGACATGACCTTTTCATTACCCGTATCTTCCTGATGGGTAATGCTAAAACTACAGTCACGCAAGTCGGCAACCAATGTTGCTGAACACTCCTTATATTTCCAGGTTAAATGCAGGCTGTGTTCATCGGTATTGCTGATACTCAACTCACCATAAAAAGCTGGTGAAGTGTTCCTCAGCCTGATGAGTTCCAGCTGATCCTGCACCACAGCTTTACCAAGCCCCTCTTCGATATCATTCATGGTAAGTGTTGTACGATTAATTTCTTTATGTCCTCCCGTACCCCCTTTATCCGCTGCTGCGTAATCATTTTTTCCCGCAAACAGATCCAGGTACCATACTTGTGGTGTCCCCGGCATAAACATCTGAACGGCTCGGGCAAGACGCAATTTTTTCTCGTCTTCCCCCAATGCACTAAAGAAGGTTGAATTGACCTGGTAATACGATATTTTTTTACCATCCGGCCCGTATAAATCTTTTACGCGTCCACCTCTTTCGATGATTCGATCGACAATGGTGTCAATCTCTTTATTAGAAAGTATTCCTTCACTTGATTCACCATTATCATCCCCACCTTTGTGATCAAGAACAGGGATGCCATCATGACATCCCAGCATGTTGACTGTTTTGATATTTTTCTCTAATAGCTCATTAATCCAGCGCAGAAGATGCGTGTTTGTTCCCTCATCCAGCGCGTGAATGATCAAACCGGGGAAGATAAAATCATAGATGAGAAATCCTTCATCAGCGATTATTTCATGAAGCCTGGTGCCATACTCAGAATGTATTTCAGGTAAAATAGTCAAATCATACTTTTCGGCTATTCGTTTTAGTCTGCTCAGATGTTGCCACGTACCAGGCATGTTGAAGAAATTGAACTTGCCGGGTTTCTTGTGCAAATAAGCAAAAGCATCCAGCCTGACAAGCAATGCACCGTGTTTATTGAGCTTATTTAAGGTTTCATCGTAAAAATCCCAGACCTCTTGCGATTTAGCATTTAAATCCATTTGCCCCAGGTATTGACGATTTTGTTCAACGACACGATCAACCTCATTCTTGAAATGTGAAAAGTCACCTAAATCCAGGTCACTCATATCACCTCTTTCATTTATTACCGTATTCACAGCCGTTGCGATAGTGTTTGCATTTTCAAGCGTGAGGTTTTCTGATCCTATGGCTTCTAGTAAATCCTGGGCCGTGATCTCGCGATAATTGATCTCCTGGTAAAACGTGTTCCAGTACGGTCTGTCAGATCCATCCGG
>DAOVWW010000304.1 GCA_030636465.1 Gammaproteobacteria bacterium | reverse complement strand
GTGGAAGGACGGTAATCTTACCCTTGGGTGTAAAGACATAGACTTCTTCAGGGAACAGGTCAATTTTGACGTTTTCCAGAAACTCTTTTGAATTGCCGGCCTGTTTCTGCAGATCGAGTAAAGCACTGATCCATTTGTTAGTTTCTTTCTGAACCTTGCCAGATTTATACAACCAATGTGCGGCGATGCCCGCTTCAGCGACCTGGTTCATTTCATTGGTGCGGATTTGTGCCTCGATAGGTACACCGTAGGGAGAAACCATAATAGTGTGCAACGACTGGTAACCATTGGCTTTTGGAATAGCTATATAATCTTTGAAACGACCGGGTATGGGAGCATACAGGCTATGTACTGCGCCAAGGATGCGATAGCAGCTGTCTATGGAGTTGGTGACGATACGTATGGCGTAAACATCAGAGACCTCGTCGAACGAAAGGTCCTTGTTTTTCATCTTGGTGTATATGCCATAGATATGCTTTTCGCGACTGCTGATTGTGCCCGTGACACCATCCTGACGCATACGTTTCTCAATAGAGCTCTCTATCTTTTTCAGCAGGCCTTTGCGGTTTCCTCTGCGTTGTTTAACGGCTTTTTCGAGGGTGGAGTAACGTTTAGGGTGGATGGCTTTAAAGCTAAGGTCTTCTAGTTCATGCTTGAAACTTTGCATACCCAGGCGGCTGGCAATGGGAGCGTAAATTTCCAGTGTTTCTTTAGCGATACGTTTGCGTTTTTCTGCACGCATTACACCCAGGGTGCGCATATTATGGAGCCGGTCGGCAAGTTTGATCATAATGACACGAATATCTCGAGTCATAGCCATCAGCATTTTTCTAAAGCTTTCTGCCTGGGCCTCCGCCTGATCGTTAAAGCTGACTTTGCTAAGTTTGCTTACTCCGTCTACCAGTTCTGCTACGTCTTTGCCAAAGCCCTTGGCAAGCTGTTTTTTAGCGGTAGGAGTATCTTCAATGACGTCATGCAGGATGGCGGCAGAGATTGCTTTGCTGTCCATGCGCAGGCCAGCAAGTATCCTTGCAACTTCAATTGGGTGTGAGATATAGGCTTCACCACTTGCCCGGCGTTGACCGGAGTGAGCCTGGTAACCAAAGATGTAGGCGCGGTGAATAGTAGCGATTTCTCGCTTACTCAAATAGGTTTCGAGCAGGCCTTCAATGTCCTGAAACTTAAGATCCCGTCCCGGTCCAAAAGACGGGACAGGTTCATGCGTCGGCGGCTGGCGTTTCCTTAATGATGGAATTAGCATGAGCCGCTATGTCCTGATCAATCGCACTGGAGTTTTCCTCATCTGTATCGCTGCCCAGGAAAAGGTCTTCAGCTGTTTCTTCAGGTTCTGGCTCATCAATGAGTATGTCGCTATTGACGAGACCTGCAGCAATTTCACGTAGAGCAAGTACAGTATTTTTGTCGTTTTCAATTTCCAGTTCTGATTGATGACCTTCAGAAAGCTGGCGCGCACGCTTGGCAGCAATGAGAACGAGGTTAAATCGGTTATCAACATTTTCCAGACAGTCTTCAACAGTAATTCGTGCCATTTAAAATTCTACTCATAAAAAATTCAGTGGAACAGCGAATTTTAACGTAAAAAGGGGTAAAGAGTCTAACCATAGTTAAGAATTTTTAGCAGCTGATCGATTGCATCAGAGAGTTTGTCATTGACGATGGTGTGATCATATTCCTGTTGATGAGATTCCTGCTCCTTGTAGGCGGACATCCTGGAGCTGATAATCTCTGCTGAATCCTGCTGACGAGCGATCAGGCGATTTTTAGATTCCTCTTCATCTGGCGGTAAAATATAGACACTAATTGCATTCGGGTAGTGTGATTTCATTTTTCTGGCACCTTGCCAGTCAATATCCAGAATGACGTTTTTCCCCAGCTCAAGTAAGGCTGCAACGCTGTTTTGGGAGGTGCCGTAAAAGTTGCCATAAACTTCCGCATATTCCAGCATCTCACCCTTGTCGCGTAAAGCGAGAAATGATGCTTTGTCGACGTAATAATAGTCTTTGCCTTCTGTTTCACCCAGCCGAGGCGGGCGGGTGGTGTGAGAAACAGCGGTAGTGGTATCAGGTATGGTGCTTATGACTGCATTCGACAGCGTCGTCTTGCCGGCACCGGAAGGTCCGGAAAGTATTAGAATGAAGGGTTTAAGTTGCTTATTCAACATTCTGAATCTGTTCCCTGATCTGCTCGATTAAGACTTTTAGTTCAATAGAGGCATTGGTAATGCGTATGTCCGATGATTTTGAACCCAGAGTATTGGCCTCGCGGTTCATCTCCTGCATTAGAAAATCCAGTCGTCTGCCAACAGGTTTTTTTGAACTCAGCGTATGATGGGTCTCTGCTATGTGTGATTCAAGTCGATCCAGCTCCTCGGCTACATCTGATTTATTGGCAAAAATAACGACTTCCTGTTCCAGCCGGCCAGGATCAAGTGAGTCTTTTAGTTCACTAAGCCGGCTTTCCAGCCGTTGTTTAAAGGCCGTCATGATCTCCGGCAAGATCGTCCGTATCGTCTTGACCTGTTCATCGATGCTGCTCAAACGTTCTGTGACCATCGAGGCCAGGCGTTTACCCTCACGCTGGCGATTGCGAATCAGGCTGGCTAAGGCTACATCAAGCAGGACGACGGCATCCTTTGCAAGAGAGTCATAATCTATTCCTCCTTCAGTGATGACGCCGGGCCAGTTGAGTATATCCGTTACACCGATGCTGGAGGTTTCATGAATGCGTTTTTCTATTTGATTTGCCATTTCTGTAAGCCGGTCAACGAGGTTTTCATCGATAGACATCGCACCGGGCTGGTTTTTGTCAATCTGAAAGCGTAGGCAGCATTCAAGCTTACCGCGGGCAAGTTGCTGATTAACCTTTCCCCTGACCTTTTCCTCAATAATCCGTAACGGTTCAGGCAGGCGCAAACTGGCATCGAGGTAACGATGATTG
>DAOVWW010000072.1 GCA_030636465.1 Gammaproteobacteria bacterium | reverse complement strand
GGCCAGGGCCAATTCGGTAGCGATCACATCGATATCCGAGATGGGGTCGATCTTGCCGGCAACATGGGTAATGTTTTCGTCTTCGAAGCAACGCACAACCTGAACGATGGCATCTACTTCACGGATATGGGCAAGGAATTTATTACCCAGTCCTTCACCTTTAGATGCGCCTTCTACCAGGCCGGCGATATCTACAAATTCTATAGTGGTGGGTAATATTCTTTTTGGATTGACGATGGCCGCGAGTTTATCCAGCCGTGGATCTGGCACTTCAACAATACCGACATTGGGTTCGATGGTACAGAAAGGATAGTTTTCAGCCTGTATCTCCGCACGTGTCAGTGCATTGAATAAGGTTGATTTGCCGACATTTGGCAGTCCGACTATGCCGCATTTAAAACCCATAATATGTTCCTATGAATGTGTGTGCAGCGAATTCATGGCTGCCTGCAGGTCACCATTGAGAATGTCTTCGAGGTGATCTGCACTGTGTTCTATGGCCGATTGAATCAGGCTCATTTCAGCTTCAGGAGGTCGTTTGAGAACAAAGTTAACCACCGCATTCTGTTTGCCTGGATGGCCGATGCCCAATCGTAATCGTAAATAATCGGGGCTGCCCATATGCACAGTAGTATCGCGTAGGCCATTATGGCCGGCCGCACCACCGCCCTGTTTAAGCTTTACTCTGCCCGGGAGAATATCCAGTTCATCATGTGCGACCAGGATCTGATCGACGGTAATGCGATAATAACTGGCAAAGGCCGCGATAGATTCACCGCTGCGATTCATGAAATCCTGCGGGGCGATTAACCAGACTCGTTGACCATTAACGGTAATTTCGCAAACACGGGATTTGAAACGTTTTTCATCACGCCATGTGCCGTGATAGCGACTGGCCAGTTCCTCAACAAACCAGAAGCCAGCGTTATGCCGCGTGTCGACATAACGTGAGCCCGGGTTGCCGAGGCCGGCAATCAATTTGATGCCGCTGGCCATGATGCTTTACAGGTATAAGACTAGCGAATAGTCAGATGACTTATTCTTCAGACTCAGCTTCGCCTTCAGCTGCAGCTTCTTCATCACCTTCTTCAGATACAGCTTCTTCATCATCTTCATCAGAACCACGTACTGCAACAACTGTGACAATAGCCAGATCATCGCCGTGAGACAGGGCAGAAGATTCTACGCCATCAGGCAGGGTTATCTCGCTGAGGTGGATGGAATCACCAAGGTTCAGGGCAGATATATCAATAGAGATAAATTCAGGCAGATCATCAGGCAGACAGACGATATCCAGCTCGGTCATAAGGTGAGAAACGATGCCACCTTCCACTTTGACGCCTGGCGCTTCTTCGCCACCGGTGAAATGGAACGGTACATTCATATGGATCTTATCTTTCGCGCTGACACGCTGCAGATCGATATGCATGATTAATTGCTTGTAAGCATGCATCTGTACATCACGTAAAATGGCTTTTTCTTTCTTACCATCAATTTCAACGGTCAGAATGGAGCTATGGAAGGATTCATCTTCTATATTGTGATACAGGCTGTTGTGATTCAGTGTGAGCATGGCTGTATCTTTGCCTGAACCATAAAGAATGGCAGGGACTTTGCCGGCATGACGCAGGCGGCGGCTCGCACCCGTACCTTGTACATCACGCAGTTCGGCGATAATCGTATGATTAGTAGACATGGTAATTCTCCATTAATGTCGTTTTAAACAACCCGGACCGCGACCAGACCGGGAAAAAGGGCGGCGAGTATAACAGGAAACCAGTTCCAAGTTCCAAGTTCCAAGTCTAAAGTTTGAGGCCTAACGGACACGACCTGGAGCCTGGGACTTGGAGTTTGGTACTTATCTTAGTAAAATAAAGAACTTACAGACTCTTCCCGATATATCCGGCTCATTGTTTCAGCCAGTAATTCAGCAATACTTAATTGGCGAATTTTCTCACAGGAAGCAGCGGATTCAGATAAAGGCACGGTATTGGTAACGACCAGTTCATCGAGCTCAGAATTAGTGATGCGTTCTACAGCCGGGCCCGACAAAATAGGATGGGTACAGCAGGCAGATACTCGACTGGCACCGCGTTTTTTCAGTGCACTGGCGGCTTCGCACAGAGTGTTGGCAGTATCAACCAGGTCATCGATGATGACGCAGTTACGGCCTTCTACATCGCCAATTATATTCATCACCTTGGCAACGTTGGCCTTGGGGCGACGTTTATCGATGATGGCAAGATCAGCCTCTAGCGGTTTGGCCAGCGCTCGGGCGCGTACTACGCCGCCGACATCGGGCGAAACGACCATCAGGCTGTCATCACTGTGTCGCCAGACATCACCGAGTAAGACCGGCAGGGCATAGATGTTGTCAGTAGGAATATCGAAAAAACCGACAATCTGGTCAGCATGTATATCGACGGTCAGAACATGATTGGCACCGGCATTGGAAATCATATCGGCTACCAGGCGAGCTGATATAGGTGTTCGTTGCGAGCGTGGACGACGGTCCTGGCGGGCATAACCTAAATAGGGCACCACGGCCGTGATGCGACCGGCGGCTGCACGTTTGCAGGCATCGATCAGCAGTACCAGTTCCATCAGGTTGTCATTACAGGGAGGGCAAACCGACTGCAATATAAATACATCGCGTCCACGAACATTGTCGAGGATTTCAATCTGGATTTCGCCGTCACTGAAGGTATCGACTACGGCCTTGCCCTGGCGTATGCCCAGATTTCGGCAGACTTCATCACTAAGGTCGGGGTTACCCGAGCCTGAAAGGACTATCATGTCATCGTTTGGCAATCGTCTGCTCCCTTAAACTGACGCGTGTACTACAGTATGTACTACAGAATACAGCCATTGTTGGCTGCACCCAAAATGATGGCTGGGGTGGCAGGATTCGAACCTGCGCATGACGGGATCAAAACCCGCTGCCTTACCGCTTGGCTACACCCCATTCGTAAACCTGGACAACTGATCATGCAAAGGGCTGGAATTGAGCCCTTGCGTAATAAAACATCGCCAGTCAGGCGGTGCTTTTCTGGCTATATCCTGGCCGGCCTGTGCTGATTTTACCGAAATAAAAATACCGGCGCCGGTTCCAGTCATGCGCGCATTGGCGTATTGCTGTAACCAGTTTATGGTCTTATCTACTTCAGGATATTCCTTTCTGACCACGACCTCCAGGTCGTTATGTCCATGCCCTTCGAGAAAGTCGGCTATTCTGATTGGCGAGCTATCGCGTGTCAATGCGGGATGAGCGAAAATTTTTGCTGTTGAGACGTGTACTGGCGGAACAATCAGCAAATAATGATTCTCGGGAGGATCAATAGACGTCAGAATATTGCCGGTGCCTTCCGCCCAGGCAGCGTGTCCATGAACAAATACTGGTACATCAGCGCCGAGTTTTAGTCCAATAGACGCAAGTTCAGTATTACTGAGATGAAGATTCCAGAGCTGGTTTAAGCCGCATAGTACCGTTGCTGCATCTGAACTGCCACCACCGAGGCCGGCACCCATAGGTATATTTTTATCTATAGAAATATCTACACCGGTAGTGACTCCGCCATAAGCAGATAGAGCACGAGCAGCTTTTACCAGCAGGTCTTCTTCCTGCGGCAGGCCGGGACAGTCAGTGAGCCTGTTGATTTGCTGGTCTGGCCGGGTGGTCAGCGTTATGACATCGTGCAGAGTAATAAACTGAAATACCGTCTGTAATTCATGATAGCCATCATCGCGCCTGCCGGTGATATGCAGGAACAGGTTAAGCTTGGCAGGGGCGGGAAGAGTTAGCATTTATTCATTAAAAATGGATGAGAAGCTGTTTTCAGGTGTTGTGGGAGTTGCGGGCGCGGCTCCCACAGCAATTCACAACTTCGGTTCTTTAATATCAAATTTCCAGTCTTTTATAATCAGCTTTGCACGTAAATAACGTTCATGATCCTTGTCATATTCAGATTCAACAACGATGGCAGCCGGCAGTCTGTAATCATCATACAGAGTGTAATTATCAAGGGTGACATTCCAGCCATCCTGCTGCACCCGGTTTAAATTTTGTGAGCGACCAAATGTAGATGCAGCTTTACTGCCGGGTTCTACCAGTCCAAGTAACCACCATCGCAATCCTGAAACAGGAATTTGCCAGCCGGTTACGCGAAGAATCAGGTCTTCTGCGTTATTATCAATCCAGACCTTGCCTGTACTATCCGTAATGGTGACACCCTTAGCATCCTGTTGCAGTTGAATTACGCCTCCACCAAGAGGTCCAATCAGGCGCAGTTTGCGCGATTTCGGGGTTTCTTCCCAGATCAGCGTAGCGCTG
Source organism: Gammaproteobacteria bacterium (assembly GCA_030636465.1). GTDB lineage: Bacteria > Pseudomonadota > Gammaproteobacteria > BMS3Bbin11 > BMS3Bbin11 > BMS3Bbin11. The sequence continues at coordinate 2,769 of DAOVWW010000072.1, read as the reverse complement.
CCACTGCGATTTTTACTGCGTAGACCAATGCGGGCATGTAGTTGCCAGTAGCCCAGGTTGGCAAGCTCAGCCTGTCTAGATAGTTCGTCACTGGGTAGTTCTGTTTTTATCGGTTTACTGGCACAGGCGCCTATCAGCAGGCTGGTGCTCAGCAGTAAGGCCGTGGCGGTAAGTTTAATCAAGAGCCTGTAGGGAAGTAATTTTGTAGGTTCGAATTTATTCGGACAAAATCTGTGCGAATGAATTCGCACCTACAGACGGAATCAAATTTATCATTATCGTACACACGGATTTTCATCCTCATTCAATAATCTTTTTTCTAACCGCCAACAATTTCTCATTATCCGGAAAAGCCTTATTCGCTTTTAACAAAACCTTTTTAGCCTCACGGGTGTTTCCAGCAGCAAAAAGTACCTCTACCAGGTGAGAGGCTATTTCAGGATCGTTTCGTAATTCCAGCGCCCTGCGCAAGTAGGTTTCAGCATCGGCATAGTTGCCCAGGCGAAATTCCACCCAGCCCATGCTGTCCAGTATGTAGGGGTCCCCGGGTCTTTGTTTTAAAGCTGCCGAGATCAGGGAATAGGCTTCTTTATATCGATTAGTCAGGTCCGCGAGGGTGAAGCCATAGGCATTCAGTGCCTGTACATGTCCCGGTTTCAGCTCAAGGATGCGCAGCATGTCCTTTTCCAGGCCGGCAACGTCATTAACGCTGGCAGCAATCATGCCTCGTGCATACAGTAAGTCAAGATCGTCCGGGCTGTCTTCAAGTGCCTTGTTAATCAGTTCAAGTGCTTCTTTCGTTCTGCCGCTCTTGCTCAGTAACTCATTTTCTAACAGGATAAGGTCGATCTGTTGACTGGCTGTTTCCGGGTGCAGGGCTTCCATTTCTCGTAGTGCTGCATCGATACCGTCACGTTTCATCACGACATCAATCAGACGCAGGCGGGAGCTGAACAGCTGATCCTTGTCAGTGACAGAGCGATACCACTGGATGGCATCATCAAGACGCTCCTGCAGCGTAGCAATATCGCCGAGGTAAACTCTGGCAAGATCATTATCTGATTGCAGCTCGAGGACTTTCTCCAGATATTGACTGGCCGCATCATAATCTTTGCTGTCCATCCTGATCAATGCCAGGGCCATGGGTGCGATTATAGATGTACGGTCCTGGCGGTGGATGATCAGGTATTGCTTTTCAGCGGATTTAAGCCTGGTATTTTCAAGGTAGTATCGGGCAAGAGTTGTTCGTAAGTCTATAGATTTAGGATGCTTTTTCAGAAAATGAAGGGCAAATTCCTCCGCATCCTTATCCATTTCCTGTAACAGCAGCAGGCTAAACTTGAAGACGGCGGCGTTGGCATTATCAGGATCCAGAGCCAGTGTCCGGTTAATTGCGGTATTAGCGACATCATAGTGTTTTAAAGCACTGGCGACGCCGGCATGGGCCAGGGCAACGTCAGCAGATTGTGGATATTCTGTTGCCAGCTGTTCGATATTCCGTAATGCCTGCTCCTGGCTGCTATAGCGAATCATGGTTGCGCTGATCTGCTTTAGTAACTGACTGCGATTATTTTCATCAGTTAAGGCCAGAGCCTTGCTATAATACACAATTGCTTCATCTGGCTGTTTTTCAACAATCAGGAGATTGCCGAGTGTCTGGTACACATCAACACTGTCCGGTGATAGTGCCTGCCAGAGTCGGGCCATTTGTATTGCCGTTGTGTACTGGTTAGAAATCACGGCCTGGCGGGTAGCCTGTGCGGCCAGCCTGGGGTCTCGAGTCTCAATGGCCGCATCAACCAGTGCAGCGAGGGCTAGCTCATTGTTGTTTTGCTGGCGCGCCAGGTCAGACAGCATGATTTTGTACATCAAGTCGGCACTAAGCTCAACATCAGGCAGATTGAGCCGGTTTTGCTGGTCTTCAGCTGCAGCAGAGGCTTTAGCTTGTTGAGAAGAATGTTGAGCGTTCTCTGCGGTGTCCTTTTTTGCCGGTTTAGCGGCGCAGGAAATTAGTGTGGCAGAGATGAATGCAAGCAAGGCAAAATAGAGAGCGGCTTGACAGATTTTTCTAACTAGAGACAATGTTCGGTTCAATCCTGAATTAGTAGGCATAAAAGGTATTTAATTAAGCATCATGCACCTGTTCAACTTTGGTATCAACCACAGAACTGCTCCGGTAGAACTCCGTGAGCAGACTGCGTTCGCGCCAGAATCTCTGGCCTCTGCTCTGGCGGATATCACCGAGGCAGGGGGTGCGCGTGAAGCCACGATACTTTCAACCTGTAATCGTACCGAAATTTACTGCAGTCATGAACAGGCAAATGAAAATAGTCTGATAAACTGGTTTTGTGATTACCACCGATTGGCACCAAATGAGATTGAGCCTTATCTCTACCGCCATCCCGGTGATGAAGCAGTGCGGCACGCCTTTCGTGTGGCTAGCGGACTGGATTCCATGGTGCTGGGTGAGCCGCAAATCCTTGGCCAGATGAAAGAGGCTTTTGCGACGGCGCATAAAACGGGCGTTACCGGCAAACTGTTAAACCAGTTATTTCAACATACATTTTCAGTGGCCAAGCAGGTCCGTACCGATACCCAGATTGGCGCCAGTGCCGTATCGGTAGCTTATGCCGCCGTGAAGCTGGCAAAACAGATTTTTTCAGATCTGTCACAGAAAACCGTGTTGCTGATTGGTGCTGGTGAAACCATAGAACTGACTGCGCAGCACCTGTCTCAGCAGCAGCCGGGCCACATTATCGTTTCTAATCG
>DAOVWW010000275.1 GCA_030636465.1 Gammaproteobacteria bacterium | reverse complement strand
TTGAGCTTTGATACAGCGCAGCAGCCCTGTCCAGTCTTACCCGGTAGTCCGTTGAGATTTTGCCCCTGTCTAGCTGATGACCCGGGACTGCGATAGCGGAGATATTGTTGAGAAGATGCCCGCTGTTTCTTGCTCTTTTTCTGACCCGGTGAAAAACATACAAATGACTGAGACCAAGGGTTGCCACTCCAGACAACAGAGAGAGCAGGAAGGTAAACCGTGCATCACCATCAACCCCCCTGCCAGCCAGGTCTTTCATTGTTCTTTAGAGATTATGACCCGATAAAAACCCGGTAGATTCATTCCCTTTCGGAACAATCTCCCCGCCACCATTTTGGTAATACGCATGATGTCTTTCACTGACTGAAAATGACTGGGCCTCATGGCTTTGCTATATATAGCGGGTATCTGTACCGCTTTGGTTCTGATTCCCCTGGCGCCAGCTTCTATCAGTATTTCACTTTCAAAAACAAAGCTCTTGTCACGGGATGTATCCAGATTAATGGTTTTCAACAGGCTTGCAGGATAGTAGCGAAACCCTGACTGAGAATCTTCTATTGGAAAACCTGAAGCCCAGGCAATCCAGAAATTAGCAAAGCGGTTAGCGCGATAACGGGATACGGGTATCGACTCCTTATCATGTAACCTGGAACCAATAATAATCATTTCGGGGTTATCAGCGGCTAACTGTATTAACTTCGGGATATCTTCCGGCCGGTGCTGGCAATCACCATCCAATGTGATGACGCCATCGACATTGTTTGCCAAAGCCTCCTGCATGCCAGACCAGAGTGATGCGGCTTTGCCCATGTTTTGCTTGTTCTGTATCAGGGTGATTGGCAATGATTGTAATTCAGCGACGGTTTCATCCACAGAGCCGTCATCAACAACTATTACCTGTTCACATTGTTCCAGTGCGCGTTCGGCCACAACACGTATAGTCGCGGCTTCATTATAAGCAGGAATAACAACGGCATATTTAATCATGACTTCTGCATTCACGCTTTAACCGGCCTGACTAGAGCCGCTGCTTTCTTCGCATTGTCACGTGCAGTTTCTACCTTGTCATCATAAGCAAGTGCCACTCCCATGCGACGTCGCCTGAACGACTCCGGTTTACCAAACAAGCGGATATCAGACTGTGGCACAGCAAGTGCTTTTTCAATATTTTCAAAAGAAATACCCTGCTCTTCCATGCCGCCATAGATCACAGCACTGGCAGCTGGCGTTCTCAATACTGTTGATACCGGCAAACCAAGGACGGCGCGAGCGTGTAATTCAAATTCATTCTGTACCTGGCTGGCCATGGTGACCATTCCAGTATCATGTGGACGCGGGCTTACCTCACTGAAAAACACCTCATCGCCACGGATAAAAAATTCCACACCGAAAAGGCCTCGCCCGCCCAGGTTATCGGTAACGGCCCTGGCCATTTCCTGTGCCCTGGAAAGTACATTCTTGCTCATGGCCTGAGGCTGCCAGCTTTCAACATAATCACCATTTTTCTGGATATGACCTATCGGTTCGCAGAAGACAGTTTCTGTTTCACCTGCGGCATTCAATGCACGAACGGTCAGCAATGTGATTTCATAATCAAATTCGATCTTTTCTTCTACGATTATCCTGCTGGTTTCTACCCGGCCACCAGAAAGTGCGTAATCCCAAGCCTTTTGAATATCCTGCTGATCAGTGATCAAGGACTGGCCTTTGCCTGAAGATGACATTACGGGTTTGACGATGCAGGGAAAACCAATGCCATTTTCTATCGCATCGGTCAATTCTTGCAACGATTCAGCAAAAGCATATTTCGATGTAGCAAGAGCTAGCTCTTCAGCGGCAAGTCGCCGTATCCCTTCCCGGTTCATCGTCAGTTGAGTTGCCCGGGCAGTAGGAATCACCGTACAAAGACCTGCAGCTTCTATCGCAGCCAGTTCATCCGTCGCAATCGCTTCAATCTCAGGGATAATATAATCAGGATTTTCCTGTTCAACCAGTGCACGCAAAGCTTTGGCATCTGCCATATTAATGACATGGGCACGGTGCGCGACCTGGTGACCCGGGGCGTTAGCGTAGCGATCAACCGCTATAACTTCTACGCCAAGTCGCTGCAGAGAGATAATAACCTCTTTGCCTAATTCGCCACTGCCCAGCAGCATTACCTTTGTTGCGCCGGGTGATAAAGGTGTTCCTATATGCATTAAGGCTCCTGCATTCGTTTTATACCAATAAAGTAACCACAAAGGCCACCGATAGCGTAAAGCATAAATAAGCCTGACGATTAGATCCAGGCGCTATCACATTACAGCTATTTATCCTTGTATTACACTATCTCTTACATCAGTTTACAAACTCTGATTGCATGCTGTAGTCTCTGGGTATTAAAAAATGCACAAATGCTGTATTGAATCGGACATTCTCCTAAAATAATTGAATAAATATGAAAATTATCCGTATTTTCCTTTTTCTTAGCCTTTTTTTCTCCCACTTGTCTGTTCTGGCAGCAGATGTTGAACATGAATTAACTGCGGATGAGATAAGCACTGTCCTGTACAAGATTGAAGCCGACATCAAAGACGAGAGATTCCTGCTGGAAAATCTTGATGACTACCTGGAAAAGCTACCCGCCTACACCTCCTGGGCGGAAAAATGTGTGGTAACGACGACCAATGACCTGAAAGACAATACAAGCCGTCTGGAAAAACTGGGCGACATTGTCGAAGACGAACCCTCGGATGTCACCTTTACCCGAGAAAACCTGTCAGGTAAAAAAACCAGTCTGATAAGTACCCAGGCAAGTTGTAAAGCAATTCTTGTTCGTAGTGAAACGGCTACAAAAAATATCAGTCTGTTCCGCAAAATAAACCTGGAAAGAAAATCCTTTCACCATGGAGATAATATCTATGATGTTTTCCAGATGGCCCTCTTCGTTTCAGATTCTTCTACCACACGATTAGCTAAATTACTGGAATCGTCCAGTGAAGTTAAAGTACTCAATACCAGCCAAGTCGTGATGCTGCTAACAATTCTGGTCATCGTTATCGCTATTGGCTTCTATATTAGATTTTCACTATCACGCTGGAATAACAAACACCTCGTGCGCTGGCAAAATCAGAAACTTGAAGAGGCAGATACCGGCAGAAGGTTCATCGCATCATTGTTGATGACCGCACGCCGATATGTATTGCCGGTACTGATCACAACCAGCCTGGCAATATTCATGGCCATCGAGACGTTTGATCTATCGCCAACACCTTTGATCACTATTCTCACCTATGACCTGCCTCTACTCATACTTACCTTTGCACTGATTTATTTCTTCTTTATAGCCCTGCCTGAATTAGGTCTGCGTAAAGATATA
>DAOVWW010000005.1 GCA_030636465.1 Gammaproteobacteria bacterium | reverse complement strand
TTGTGTGGCATGGTTGAAGAGCCTACTTCACCACTGATCAGCTTTTGTTTGAAATAACCATTAGAAATATAGGCCCAGATATCCCGGTCAAAATCGAGCACAATAGTATTGAATCTGGCCAGCGCATCAAACAGTTCCGCGACATTGTCATGCGGTTCAATCTGTGTGGTGTAAGGATTCCATTGCAGTCCCAGAGAGCTGACGAATTCATCTGCAAATTCCTGCCAGTCGATATCCGGGTAGGCTGACAGATGGGCATTGTAATTTCCAACGGCGCCGTTAATTTTGCCCAGTAAAGGACTGGCAGCTATCTGCTCACGCTGGCGTCTCAATCGGGCAACGACATTGGCAAATTCCTTGCCTACTGTAGTGGGTGATGCCGCCTGGCCATGCGTACGAGCTAGCATCGGGATGGCGGCATACTCAACAGCCAGTTCGGTCAGGGTAGAAATGAGTTGATCCATTTCAGGCAGCAGGATTTCATCACGAGAGCCTTTCAGTATGAGGGCATGTGAGAGGTTGTTAATGTCTTCAGAGGTACAGGCAAAATGGACAAATTCAGTGACAGAATTTAGTTCTTCGTTCTGTTCGAGCTTTTCCTTGATGAAATACTCGATAGCTTTGACGTCATGGTTTATCTTGCTTTCAATGTCTTTGACGCGTTGTGCATCCGCCTCGTTGAAGTCAGTCTTGATATTATTCAGCAACTTTAAAGCCTGTTGTGAAAATGCCGGAACTTCAGTAATGGCGGGGTGGTCTGCAAGCGCTTTGAGCCACTCAACCTCAACAATAACACGATGGTGAATTAGGCCATATTCGCTGGTGAAGGGTCTGAGCTCGGCTGTTTTGCTGCCGTAGCGGCCATCAATAGGGGATAGTGCGGTTAAGGCGGAAAGTTTCATGAAAATTACTCGATATGGAATAGGTTACAGGCAGACTTACGATGCAGATATTAACTTATTCAGCTGGTGATTACACAGCCATACTTATTACACCACCACCCAGACACAAATCATCCTGATAAAAGACTACTGATTGACCTGCAGCAATAGCTCGCTGAGGCCGTTCAAAATCAACTCTCACCTGACCATCGGCCGACGCTGAAATATGGCATGCCTGTTCTTCCTGGCGGTGCCTTATGCGGGCAGTGCAACTTAGCGGGACAGGCGGCGATTTTGCAAACCAGTGTAATTCATCGGCTAATAGGCTGGAGTGAAACAGGCGCGGGTGATCTTTACCTTCAACTACGAATAAAATGTTGTTTTCAAGGTCTTTACTGACGACAAACCAGGGTTCACCGGGGCCGCCGATTCCCAGTCCCTGGCGCTGGCCGATGGTGTAGTACATCAAGCCCTGATGCTGGCCTATAACCGGCCCATCAAGCTGTTGAATGTCTCCGGGCTGTGCGGGCAGATATTTACCAAGGAACTCACGAAACCGGCGTTCGCCTATAAAGCAAATGCCGGTGCTGTCTTTGCGGGCATAATTGGGTAATTTGTGGCTCTGAGCAATCTCCCTGACTTCAGGTTTAGAGAGAGTGGCGAGAGGGAACAGGCTGTGTGACAGTGCCTGCTGGCCGATGGCGTAGAGAAAATATGTCTGATCTTTATTCTGGTCGGCAGCCTTGCCCAGATACGTGCTGCCATGGCACTGGTGCACATCTGCATAATGACCGGTAGCAATTTTGTCTGCGCCTTTAGACAGAGCAAAGTCGAGGAATGCCTTGAACTTTATTTCCCGGTTACACAGTACATCAGGGTTAGGGGTGCGACCGGCCCGGTATTCCTGTAGAAAGTGTTCAAATACCCTGTCCCAGTATTCTGTAGCAAAGTTTACAGTGAGTAACGGGATATCGAGAATGTTGGCGACTTCTTCAGCTACGGCAAGGTCTTCAGCTGCTGCACAGTAGTCTTCCTCATCATCTTCTTCCCAGTTTTTCATGAAAACGGCCGTTACATCATAACCACGCTGCTTTAATAGCAACGCTGCAACAGCAGAGTCCACGCCTCCGGATAGTCCAAGAAAAACTGAAATTGCCATACTTGCTAACCTGTCGGTTCTGTATCTCTGGTATGCATGACATCAAGCATGATGAATTTTGAAGCTTTCACCGCTTTACTGAAATAGTATCCCTGGAAAATATCACAGGCATGCTGGCTCAGGAAAAAATGCTGCTCCTGTGTTTCCACTCCTTCGGCAACAACTTCGAGGCCCAGGTGGTGTGCCATTGAAATAATGGTTTCAACGATGGTCGCATCATTTCGGTCTTCAGTGATATCACGGATAAACGAGCGATCAATCTTCAGCCTGTTGATAGGCAGGTCTTTTAGATAGGCCAGGGAGGAGTAACCGGTACCAAAATCGTCTACTGAGAAACGGAAACCATGCTGTTTCATCTTCAGCATTTTTTCAATGGTATATTCCAGATTGCTGATGATTAGACGCTCAGTTATCTCAAATTCGATCCGGTGAGGGTCAATATCATATTTCTGTGCGATGGCCAGTACTTTTTCTTCGAAGCCATTCTGGTTAAATTCTTTCGGGCTAAGGTTGATCGAGATGCACTGCAATTGTTCTGCGAGTGCCATGTCTTTATCCATCCAGTCCCGCATTTGTGAACAGGCAGTCGTCAGCACCCACTGCGATATATCAAAAATCAAACCGGTATCTTCGGCAATAGGGATAAAGTCACCTGGCGGGATGAGGCCATGTTTGTCGTGCTGCCAGCGCAGCAGAACTTCAGCACCAACAATACTGCCTTCCCAGTCAATCATTGGCTGATAGACAAGGAAGAGCTCATTTTGTCTGATCGCATGGCGCAGGTCTTTTTCAATGGCCAGTCTTTTGTCTGCACTGATTTGCATTTCCTGCTCGAAAAAGCAGACAGAGTTGCGGCCATCCTGTTTGGCTCGATACATCGCTGTATCCGCACGCTTGAGGATGTCAGCGGAGTTCTGATTTTTTTCAGGGAAGAGCGATATGCCTATGCTGACAGAAATGTGGTATTCATGACCGTGAATATAAAAGGGTTCGGTAATAGCGACCCTTACATTTTCGGCACGACGTTCAGAAAATTCAGCTGATGAGGTATCGTTATCGCCAATATCAGGCAGCAATATAACAAACTCGTCTCCACCAATCCTGGCAATGGTCTCACCTTCACCGCGGTTTCCTCGCAGGCGCCGGCTAACTTCAACCAGCAAGGCATCACCTACAGGGTGGCCGAGAGAGTCATTGAGATTTTTGAAATGATCCAGGTCAAGGAAAAGTAGTGCACCGTGTTTATTTTCCTGACGAGCAATGTCGAGTTCATCTTCCAGTCGTTCCAGGAATAGCCGTCGGTTAGGCAGGCTGGTTAATGGGTCATAAAAGGCCAGCTTACGAATCTGTTCTTCTGCCTCTTTGCGCTCGGTAATGTCATGATAGAGGCCTATATAATTGACAATATCCCCTCGTTTATCTTTTATCGCAGTAATGGTTACCCAGTCCTGGTGTATATGACCAGTTTTTGCTCGATTATAGATCTCACCTTGCCAGCAGCCTGTTTCAGTCAGGGTAGACCACATATTCTTAAAGAACTCTTTATCATGATGACGAGACTTAAAGGTACTCGGTGTTCTGCCTATTAATTCAGCTTCCTGGTAACCGGAAGCTTCACTGAATGCCGTGTTGGTTTTCAGAATGCGACTTTTTTCATCAGTGATGAGGATAGGGTCATGGGTTTCAAAGGTGGTGGCCATGAGTTGTAATTCATGCTCAATTTCTTTGCGGTCGGTGATGTCTATTGTGGCACCGATAAACAAATCATGACCTCTGTCCGATTCCTTGATTGCGGTAGCACGGCATAATATCCAGGCAACGCTGCCATCCGGTTTTTGTATCCTGCATTCAACTTCAAATGTGCCATGTTTAAGGACTATTCTGGCCCAGTCAGCGATGATTTTCTCTCTGTCGGCTTCGTGTACGGCTTCGGTCCAGGTCCTGTTTCGCCAGTATGACTCAGGCTGTCCTGAAATTTTTACCCATTCATTATTGACATAATTACAGACGCCTTTTTCATCGGTGAAGAAGGTTCCAACAGGGGACAGGTTAGTCAGGGTTTTAAAGCGCGATTCACTTTCAAGTAAGGCTTTTTCAGCCTGTGTGCGTCCGGTAATGTCATGAATGATCGCATACAGTATCTTTTTATCCTTGACGTGCAGAGGTCCCGACCAGACTTCGACATCTCTTATTTCACCGGATGCCAGTCGATGTTGAAAAATGCAGGAGTTTTTTCCACCCTCAAAGATTTCATCCATTACCTTCCTGACTTCCGGGTAACTGGTGGTATTGATGAGGCTTATATTATGTTGCTTAAGCTTTTTCAGCGGGTAGCCGTAAAAGGTTACCGCCGCAGTATTGGCATCAATGATCTGACCATCAGATGGGTCAATGAGTATCATTGGAACTTTTATATCTGTAAATAATTGTTGATAGCGCTGTTCACCTTTTTTCTGGGTATTGTAGCGATTGATAATTAAACGCAGGATGATGAAGCCGAGAATAGCTGCGATTAGCAGCGATAATAGAGATCCCCAGAGTATCTCCCGTAACTTGTTGTTGAATATGGATTCATCCGGAATCATCACCAGCTGCCAACTGGTACCTGTTACCGGGATGCGGCTGTTTTCTCTGCCTAGCTCTTCTTTGCTGAGTTCTCGGCTGTGGCTAATATACTGGCGTGTCCCTTCTGAACTTATGTCTATGATGCCAGGCATTGCGTTCGTGACAAGAAAAATCTGGTAGTCAGGCAGGTTGTGGCTGGCAAGGATAGGCGAAAGTATTTCAGCTACCAGGCTGATAAAGAAGATCATTTCTTTACCATTCTCACCCTTGAAAGATGTCATGATATCAAAATGGTCACCCTCAGATCCTGGGTGAAAATTAAGGTGGTTTTCCTTACTCAGGGTGAAATCACGAATGTCCTGTTTGCATAACTCACCGATTTCTATGTCATCACTTTGAGCCAGCAACCAGCCTGTTTTAGTAGCAATGGAATAATTCAGTGTTTCTGGAAATTCATTTTCCAGTAGAGACTCAAATTCTATCTGATAATCCAGGATAGTTGTATCATCAACAATGTCAGAGAGGAGGTTGGCATGGTCCCAGGTGAAACCGCGTAGCTGGCGTTCAAGATCACTGATAAATCTTGAGATTTCAGAAGCCGAACCTTTCGCTGTGCTGTGAGAGAGTTCACTCTGATAGACGGTGAAGTCGTTATACTTTAGCCATGCGCTGGTTAATATAAGACCGACAACGACAAAAAATGCTAACAAAAGTGAAAGCCAGTACGGCTTGATTGCCTGGAAAGTCTGTTTTATTTTTGGTTCAGTTGGGCTCATTAAGCAGGTGGCACTATATTGCTTTAGTTGATGGCGTGGGTAACTTGACTGCAATGCAGGGGACTGGCAATGAAATAGAATCGCGTAATGGCAGTGCCACTACGCGATTCCTAAACAGTAATATCTTCACTAGTCTTATTGAGTCAGGTTGTCCTTAACAGATTTGATGTTCCCTTATTCCAGATTAATTGAGCTTTTTGTTTTCTCTCTACGACGTGACTCCTTGGCATCGTAATCGTCCATGCAACCACCTTTTTCTACCATGGAACAGGCAAGATACTCTGATATTTCCATAATTACGGCTCTGACAGCTTTCATGGCAGGTGTCTTCTTCTTTTTATTAAACGTGCCACCCAGTCCGCTTTTGTAAAAACCCAGTTTCAAACCAAACTTGCCTGAGTTTGCTTCTACTGTGCGACTGTCAACAACTACACCACTTGATGAGTCGATTACACGTATATCAACAGCGATGTAGGCCTTGCCTTTATTGCCACCAAGAGAAATGCCTTTAAAGCTCAGCCCACCACCTGTACTGCCTGTGTCTTCTTCATACGATGTAACGGTACCAGTCACCAGGTACTGGGCGCCAATTAACTGACCTGTTTTGGCGCCTGTTCCCTTTTTGATCCTGCCACTTGCCGCTAAATCCTGCTCAGAAATAACTTTACCGAGTTTTTGTCTTTCAACCACCTGAAACTTTTTTGTGCCCATCAATTCATTGGCGAGCATATCCGCCATATCCTGTCCGACCTGGCCACCCCACCAGTTTACAGCAACCGATTTCTTGAATTCGGCGATACCAACGACGGGTTTAGACGCAGCATAGACACTGCTAACCGATAAACCTAAAGATATCACCAGTGCAATAGCACTATTGTGGATGAGCTTTTTCATGATTATCCTCCTGGGATTTTTATAATTTTCTACTAAATGTGCTGTTATATTCTACCGAGTATATTGTACCTGTGGTGACATGGCAAAATGCTCGCAAGAATAGTCGATATAGTTGGACGCTTATCTCTGGAATGGTACGGTTAAGCAATATTAAGTACGGCTGAAATCCGATAGTTTGTAAGGTGATTATTTTACGCGGACACTTGGATTTCTCCTGAATAGGCTTATATTTATATATAATTGTTTTTAAACATCGATGAAAAGGCATATACAATAGTTAACCATGACGGATACAGACCAACAATCGGGTGACGGACTTGCCCTGCAGGAAGCAAAACCCGCACTAAAAAGACCGGATATGTACCGGGTTTTGCTGTTAAACGATGACTACACACCGATGGATTTCGTCATTATGCTGCTGCAAAGTGTGTTCAGAAAAGATCATGATGCGGCAACACAGATAATGATGCATGTTCATACCAAAGGTGTAGGCGTGTGTGGTGCTTATCCCCGCGAAGTGGCTGAAGCTAAGGTCAGACAGGTAATGGATCTTTCTCAGCAGGGCGAGCACCCGTTGCAGTGCACAATGGAGCCGGGCCAGTCAGATGACTAATTTACTGAGGGTAAAGAGGAACACAATATGCTTTCTGTAGAACTTGAACAGACATTAAATGAAGCTGTCAAAACAGCACGCTCCCGTAATTTTGAGTACATCACGGTGGAGCATTTACTGCTCGCCCTGCTGGAAGATCACAGCGCAGCATCTGTACTTAAGGCCGTTGGCTGCAATGAGAAGAAGCTACGTGATGCCCTGGAAGAATTTATCGACACCACTTTACCAACCCTGCCGGCAGAAAGTGAAGATGAAACCCAGCCTACCCTGGGCTTTCAGCGGGTTATCCAGCGGGCAATTTTGCATGTTCAGGGTTCTGGTAAAAAAGAAGTTAATGGTGCAAATGTTCTGGTTGCTATCTTTTCGGAAGCTGAATCCTTTGCCGTCTATTTTCTCTCACAGCAGGATATCGATCGACTGGATGTAGTCAGTTATATTTCTCATGGTGCGGCACGTGATGAATACCTGGAATTTGAAGCCTTGCCAAATGATGAAAAAGCAGGCGATGAGACTGAAACCAGAAAAACAGCTCTTGAATCCTACACGGTGAACCTGAATGAAGAGGCCAGGCAAGGGCGCATCGATCCGATGATAGGCCGTGAGTTTGAAATTGAACGCACCTTGCAAATCCTATGTCGCCGCAGAAAGAACAATCCATTGTATGTGGGTGAAGCAGGGGTAGGAAAAACGGCTATGGCTGAAGGCCTGGCCAGTCGAATAGTTGAGGGCAAAGTGCCTGCTATCATTGCAGATAATACAATTTATTCTCTTGACCTCGGTGCCTTGCTGGCAGGAACTAAATATCGCGGTGACTTTGAAAAAAGGCTAAAAGCCGTACTCGGAGAATTGAAAGCTGAGGATGGCAAAGCGATCCTGTTTATAGATGAGATTCATACTATTATCGGTGCGGGTGCCGCTTCAGGTGGTGCCATGGATGCCTCTAATTTGCTCAAGCCTGTTCTTGGTACAGGGCAGATTCGCTTTATTGGTTCTACCACTTATCAGGAATATCGTGGAATTTTCGAGAAAGACAGGGCACTGTCACGCCGTTTTCAGAAGATTGATGTGCCAGAGCCTTCAAAAGATGAAACAATCGCGATTCTAAACGGCCTGAAATCAGTTTTCGAGCAGCATCACGATGTTCGCTATACCAAAAAAGCCATCACCGGTGCAGTTGAGCTGTCCAGCCGCTATATCAACGACCGCCACTTACCTGACAAGGCAATAGATGTCATTGATGAAGCGGGTGCAAGGGTGCACTTAATGCCTGCTGACAAGCGTAAGAAAAAAGTAGGTATTCATGAAGTTGAGCTGGTGGTTGCCAAGATGGCACGTATCCCGCCAAAGCAGGTAACCAGCTCAGACAAACGTACGCTGAACAACCTTGAGTCCGATCTGAAAAGGGTGATTTTTGGTCAGGACGAGGCAATCGCTGCATTGTCTTCTGCGATAAAAATGTCCCGTTCCGGTCTCGGACCGGAAGACCGCCCGGTAGCCAATTTCCTGTTTGCAGGACCAACCGGTGTTGGCAAAACAGAAGTTACAAGACAGCTTGCACTTACCATGGGTATCGAACTGATACGCTACGATATGTCGGAATATATGGAAAGCCATACGGTCTCAAGATTGATTGGCGCACCGCCGGGTTACGTTGGTTTTGACCAGGGTGGTCTGCTGACTGAGGCAATAAATAAGACTCCACATGCTGTTTTGCTGCTGGACGAGATAGAAAAGGCACATCCGGATGTCTTCAATCTGCTGCTGCAGGTGATGGATCATGGCATGCTGACTGATAACAATGGCAGGAAAACGGACTTCCGCAATGTCATCCTGGTCATGACTACCAATGCCGGTGCTGAACAAATGGCACGAAGCTCTATAGGGTTTACCGAACAGAATCACCGTGGCGATGGCAGCGAAGCCATTAAGAAAATGTTTACTCCAGAATTCCGCAACCGTCTGGACGCCATCATTAACTTCAGCGATCTGGACAGATCGACTATTGTTCATGTCGTTGACAAGTTCATTATTGAGCTGGAGATGCAGCTGGCGGATAAGCATGTCGTCATATCTGTAGATGAAAATGCTCGCAGTTGGCTGGCGAAGCATGGTTATGATCCTGCCATGGGAGCGCGGCCGATGGCTCGTGTCATTCAGGAGAACATCAAGAAACCATTGGCCGATGAAATATTATTCGGCAAGCTAGCCAAGGGTGGCGAGGTGCATGTGACTGAGAAAGATGGTGAGCTGGTGATTGATGTTGAGACTGAAGAAGAAGTTAATTGAGTTTTTCTGCAATGGTTTTGCTGCAATGGTTTGGCTTCGAAGGGGTCAGAGCCGTGAGGGGCCGGGTCTGACCCCGGGGTGTTTTAACCTTTTACCTGAATCTAATCCTTCCGCCTTTTCCAGTGTGAAAGTCATCTTGTATTTTGGCCGGACGTTTTCAATTTTGACAGGTACATGATTTTTTCCTGTTGCCAACCACATGCGCAAGATCTTATCCGGGCTGCCTTCTTTCTGTCGTTCGATGCGGAGGGTATCGATACCACCCCACAGTGTGGCGACTTTTTCGTGCCCGATAATTTTGAATTCGTACTTAGACATGCGTTTGCCGTCTACCAGAGAGATGGTACCTTTTTCTCCTTCCTTAGGCGGTGTCAGCATCCAGAAAAAAAGAAAGGACGCCGGATCCTGAACGCCAGGCTGAATGTCATAAACTCTGTCATTATTCAGTGAGACTTTTTTCTTGTTCCAGTCAAAGGTAGCGATACGTGCTTTTTCCGGCTTTTTATCTGGAGCCTGGTGATATTTCAGAGGAAATATCATGCCATTGTCTACTTTGAATTCACTTTCTTCTCGATAGGTATCATTCATCAGCATTGCGGCAATACCCGTGGCATTTGTTTCCGAGTTTACCCGGTAATGTCCTTTTTGAGTCTTCTGCAATTGCCGGTTGAGTGTACCAATGTTCATGCCGGCGACATTCGCCCGGTATACCAGGTCGAGCTTATCAGGCAGTTCTGCGGCGATGAGCCCCGGGCTAAGAAAAAGACCTGCCATTAAAATAAGTATTGATAGTTTAGATTGCATCAGAATAAACCTGTTGTTTCGCTGAAGAATTATCGTCGAGTAATACCTTTCCATGTTGAACAGTCAGTCTGTTCTGGGCAAACCATTGTATGGCTTTGGGATAGATGAGGTGTTCCTGCTTTAATACCCGGTCAGCAAGATCCGTAGAACTATCTGTTGGCAGGACCGGTACATGGGCCTGAATAATGATAGATCCTCCATCCACTTCTGGACTAACGAAATGAACGCTTGCACCTGCTACGCTATCGCCATTATCAATGGCGCGCTGATGTGTATTCAGTCCCGGATAAAGAGGGAGTAAGGATGGATGGATATTGATTAATCTACCTTTGTAATGATTTACGAATACAGGTGTGAGTATGCGCATAAACCCTGCCAGTACGATAAGTTTTGCCTGGTACTGATCGATCTCGGACATTAATGCGGCATCATAGCTGCTGCGATCAGGATAATCCCTGTGATCAACTACGATGGTAGCTATTCCACTAGTCTGGGCACGATTCAGGCCATAGGCACTAGCGTTATTAGAGACTACTGCGAGGATCTTTACAGGGAAATCTGAGCATGAATCGATAATAGCCTGTAAGTTGCTGCCGCTGCCTGAGATCAGAACAACTATTGGAAAGGCTTTACTCTTTGACGATTCCAGGTCCGACGATTCTAAGTCAGATGATTCTAAGTCAGATGATTCTAAGTCAGACGATGCGGACACGCTCACTTCCCTTGACGGTCTTCTCTATGCGGCCAGCCAGCCACACTTTTTCACCCTGGGCTTCCAGGTTTGCAACGACTGCAGGGGCGTTCTCGGCCTTAACTATCAGTACCATACCCATGCCACAGTTGAAGGTTTTTAACATTTCGTCTTCGGCAATATTGCCATTTTCCTGTAACCACTTGAATACGTCAGGAAAGTCCCATGATGAACGCTCGACAATCGCACACAGGCCATCAGGGATTACCCGGCATATGTTGCCTGACAGGCCACCGCCAGTGATGTGGGCCAGTGCGTGTAATGATACTTCCTTGATCAGATTTAAAAGTGGTTTGACATAGATACGAGTGGGTTCGAGCAGGGCTTTTGCCAGAGTCGTGTCGCCAAAAGATTGTTCGAGGTCAGCATTGGAGACCTCAATGACCTTACGTATCAGAGAGTAACCATTGGAGTGTGGTCCCGATGACTGTAAGGCAATAAGTACATCCCCTTCAGCAACTTCCGAGCCATCGATGATAGATGATTTTTCAACCACGCCTACACAGAAACCCGCCAGATCATAATCCCCATCGGCATACATGCCCGGCATCTCAGCGGTCTCACCGCCAATCAAAGCGGCACCAGCGAGTTTACAGCCATCTCCGATGCCACGCACGATGGTGGTTGCGGTGTCGACATCGAGCTTGCCAGTGGCAAAATAGTCGAGGAAGAATAGTGGTTCTGCACCCTGCACCAGGATGTCATTGGCGCACATAGCGACCAGATCTATGCCTATGGTGTCATGTATGCCGCTATCGATAGCGAGCCTGAGCTTGGTGCCTACGCCATCGGTACCGGAAACAAGAATGGGCTCTTTATAGCCCTCAGGAATCTGAAACATGGCGCCAAAACCACCCAGGTCATCCATGCAGCCGGGCCGGCGGGTTGCTTTGGCGATCGGCTTGATGGCATCAATCAGGGATTCGCCGGCATCAATGTCGACACCTGCATCACGGTAGGTCAGGCCAGTATTTGAATCAGCGGAATTTGAATCAGCCAAGGGTGGCTCCTGTAAGAAATCATGGTAAGGTAAACGCCAGATTTTATCATGACCTGAGGGCATGCTGTCAGGTTTTTAGTAAGGCAATACACTACACTGATGATAACAACAATTCCTAATATTATTACCATGTTCCGCATCGCGACGGTGCCTGTGCTGATCATCTTATTGCACGATCATGAATATGGCTGGGCATTCCTGGTTTTCTTTGTCTCAGGCGTTTCAGACGGTCTAGACGGCTATATAGCCAAGCGCTATAACATGGCCAGTGAATTAGGGGCGATACTGGACCCGCTAGCTGATAAGGCTTTGATATTCAGTAGTTATTTGATGCTTATGTTGCTGGGTGATCTGCCGTTCTGGCTATTTTTGACCGTCATCTTTCGTGATGTACTGATTCTGGCCGGCAGCCTGATATACGTGGCATTTAATGGACAGGTCAAGATGGCCCCGAGCTATTTGAGTAAGCTCAACACCTTCACCCAGATTTTTCTCGTCGTGACCATACTTGCTCAGAAAACCTTTGCCCTGGATTTCCCGATATTTACAGAGTACCTGATCTACGCAACCTTTATTACCACCATACTTAGTGGATTTCACTATGTCTGGGTCTGGGTAGTGAAAGAGGAGATTGAGATGGTAGAAAACGTGAATGAAGAAAACAATCTCCCTAAGGACAAGTAGGGCGGCTGATGACAAAACAAAATGGTCAAATGGCACTGGATATTTCCTTACGGGAAAAAGTATCTTTTAGCAGCTTTGTGGTGGGTCACAATAAAGAGCTGGTGCATCACCTGGCTCAGGTGGCTGAAGGAAAAGAAATATTTGCACCCTTATTCATCTGGGGCGAATCCGGTGGAGGTAAAAGCCATTTACTGAATTCCTGTTACCGGCACGCAGAAGAAAAAGGCCTTAAGCCATGGTTTGTCTCACTTTCTGATCTCTCAAGCTCAAAAGGCAGTGAAGAGATCCTGGCTGACCTTGATGAGTACGATATATACCTGATTGATGGTCTTGATCAAGTCGCCGGGATGCGTGGATGGGAAGAAAAACTGTTTCAGCTCTGTAATGCTTCTCGTGACAGAGGGAAGTCAATTATAATTTCTGCAGTTGAGCCACCAACTGCCCTGAACATCGGTCTGCGTGACCTGGTGACTCGGTTGATGTCAGGCTTAACCTACCAGGTGCTGCCGCTAGCCGAAGCTCAGAAAATTACCGCCTTACAGGAACGAGCGAAAGATCGCGGCTTTGAAATAAATGAAGACGCAGTGAAATTTATTTTAAATCGCTACCGGCGAGAGACGGGTAATCTATTCAGAATACTTGATCAGCTAGATCAGGCGAGCCTGGAACATAAGCGGTTGATAACTATTCCTTTTTTGAGGTCTTTGGATTTGGAATAAATGAATGTGTTAGGTATTACGTAAAACCATAAACCGTAAACCGTAAACCGTAAACCGTAAACCGTTGCTTCCTATCCTCGCCTTTTCGTATTTCTCAGATAAATATATACGCAAATCACAAACCCAAGAACAATAAAAACCTCAGCCAGACTAAGGGCCAGCAGTGTCGGGTTTTGAACTCCTGTCGCCATTTCTCCCCAACTAATCATTACCCCCTCAGTAAAATAGGGCATCGAAATTAACCCTGCAATAGAAAAATGTACCCGCTTGAGATGCAGCATGCCAAACAGGGGGATTAATAAGGGCAATGATTTGATCATTAACCATAGCCCTGCTGGCTGAGTCGGGGCTAGCCAGCCTTCCCAGAGCACAGTTAGTACAATTAGTGCAATCCAGAATACCAGACTGAGTGTGTAGGCAGTTTTCGTATTCATTGCAATTTAAGAGAGTTTGCTGGCAATCTCAGCTACGCGTTTACCGAGTGCGTGACAGAGTTTTTTCTCATCATCTGAAAAGGGAGATTTACTGTCCTGGCCAGAGACATGTGTTGCGCCATACGGTGTTCCGCCAGATTGTGTAGTACTGAGGCTTTCTTCAGTATAAGGGATTCCTACCAGTATGGCGCCGTGATGTAATAAGGGAACTAGCATAGAAAAAAGGGCGGTTTCCTGGCCCCCATGCAAACTCGATGAAGAGACGAATGCAGCCGCAGGTTTATTTACCAGTGCCCCCGAAAGCCATTGCGGGGTGGTCTGATCAAGAAAGTACTTTAACGGGGCGGCCATGCTGCCAAAATAAGACGGGCTGCCAATAATTATTCCGTCACATTCTTCAAGGTCAGAGACGCTGGCATAAGGTGGTCCTGAAGCGGGAATGCTGTCCTGGGTTGCTTCTGTATCGGCTGAAACAGAGGGCACCGTCCTTACTCGTGCTGAACAGCCATGTACAGATTCTACGCCATGGCTGATGGCTTTTGCCAGATTTGCAACTGATCCATGGCAGCTGAAATATAGAACCAGTATTTCAGACATCTATTTTAGAATATCCTGAACCAGTTCAGGTGGACGTGCTAGAACTGCTTTGCCATCATTAACAACAATAGGCCGTTCAATCAGACTAGGGCACTGTGTCATCGCCTCAATCAATTCTTCATCGGTAAACGTGGGATCGTCCAGGCCTGCATCCTTGAACACCGCCTCATGTTTTCTCATCAGTTCACGCGGTGACATTTTCAGCATGGTCAGTAGCTCCTTAAGAGCAGCAGCATCAGGCGGGGTATCCATATATTTAATAACCTCAGCCTCGATGCCATTTTCCTCCAGGTATTCCATCGTCGCACGCGATTTGCTGCAACGCGGGTTGTGGTAAATAGTAACGGTCATCATATCCTCCAATATTTGAACGCCACATTTTGCATAACAGTTTCTGTTCTGTCCAGTGATATAAAAATAGTATCGCTATGGGTTTTTAGTGTTGTAGGTGCGACAAATTCGCACAAAAACATGTCGACCCTCCTTGTGCGAATGAATTCCGCACCTACATATATGATTCAAAGACGGCTGCTGAGCGCTTCTAAAGCTAAATGAGGGCATCCTCAGGTTGAAAATGATAGAATCCCCGCTGATTAGACTAGGATGGAAAAAATGAAAGTTTTGATTACAGGAGGCGCTGGATTCATCGGGGCCGCATTGGCGCACAGGCTACTGGATCGTGGTGATACAGTACACGCGATTGATACACTTAACGATTATTACGAGGTCTCCCTTAAGGAGGCCCGGCTGGCACGGCTAACGAGTAAAGCCGGCTTTTCTTTTGAAAAGACAGATATCTCAGACAGGGCAGCCATTAAAACACTTTTCGAGACACATCAGTTTGATGCTGTGATGAATCTTGCTGCCCAGGCAGGCGTACGATACTCACTGGAAAATCCGGCCGCCTATGTTGATGCAAACCTGGTTGGTTTCGGTAATATTTTGGAAGGTTGCAGGCATTCGAAAGTAGGGCACCTAGTTTTTGCATCGTCCAGTTCAGTTTATGGTTCCAACACAAAACTGCCTTATTCAGAAAATGATGCCGTCGATCATCAAGTGTCTCTTTATGCCGCCAGCAAGAAGGCCAATGAACTGATGGCCCAT
>DAOVWW010000134.1 GCA_030636465.1 Gammaproteobacteria bacterium | reverse complement strand
CTTGGACAAACACTTAAAGCTGTTGCAGCGACCCCTTTTGATAAGGAAGTGATAGTTGTTGATGATGCTTCCCTGGATACAACTGCAGACCTTATCAAAGGCTCTCTTGCGGAATATATTGATGTGCCTATTTTTCATGAATCAAACCAGGGAAAGGGAGCCGCCCTTCGCAGCGCAATAAAAGTGGCGACTGGAGATATCGTGCTGATTCAGGATGCAGATTTAGAATACGACCCATCCGATTATTCACGGCTGTTACCGCCGCTTTTTGATGGAAAAGCGGACGTTGTCTACGGTAGCCGTTTTATTGGCTACGGCCCTCATCGGGTACTCTATTTCTGGCATTATCTGGGTAACCGGTTTCTGACCATTTTATCGAACATGTTTACGAATCTTAACCTGACTGATATGGAGACTGGCTATAAAGTCTTTCGTCGGGAAATAATCCAAAATATAAACCTGGAACAAGACCGTTTCGGTATCGAGCCGGAGATGACTGCCAAACTTGCCCGTGTACCGAACATCCGAATATACGAGGTTGGGATTTCCTATTTCGGCAGGACATATGAAGAAGGCAAAAAGATTACATGGAAAGATGGTTTTCAGGCAATCTATTGCATTTTTAAATATGGGTTCACTCGACGCTCCTGAGTCCTGGTATTTGGTCTTTTTTCTCAAATTGAGTAAAGCCCCCAATCCACAGCTGTGAGCGAGCACAATAAAAAAAGGGCACCAAAGGTGCCCTTCATAGAAGAAAAAAGCCAGGTCTATTTTTTACCGCGACTGTATTTATCCTTAAATTTACTTACACGACCAGCCGTATCAAGCATTTTTTGCTTGCCGGTATAAAATGGATGGCACTGTGAGCAAACTTCAACATTGAGATCATGTCCCATGGTTGAACGGGTTTCAAAAGTATTGCCACATGTACAGGTAACTTGCATGGTGCTGTATTCTGGATGTGTATCTGCTTTCATTGTCTTGTCACTCCACCGGTTTCGGTGATTTTGCCTGGTTGCTGGAAAAGGGCGCGAATAATAGCAAATTCTGCTGAAAATTCAAGCCTGCTATTTGTTTAAACCGCTCTAAGCTTCTATTTACCCTTCATAGACTGGAAGAACTCAGCATTATTCTTGGTCGCTTTCATTTTATCGATCATAAAGATTACCGCTTCTACATCGTCCATTGGGTGCAACAGATTGCGTAAAAGCCAGATTTTCTGTAATTCTTCAGGGTCAGTTAGTAATTCTTCACGACGCGTGCCAGACTTGTTGATGATGATGGTCGGATAAATGCGTCGTTCAGCGATGCGGCGATCCAGATGGATCTCCATATTACCAGTGCCTTTGAATTCTTCATAAATGACATCGTCCATTTTTGAGCCGGTCTCAATCAGGGCGGTGGCCAGTATGGTCAGGCTGCCGCCTTCTTCAATATTACGGGCGGCGCCGAAGAAACGTTTTGGGCGCTGTAATGCATTGGCATCAACGCCACCAGTCAATACTTTACCGGATGAGGGCGCAACGGTGTTATAGGCACGAGCCAGGCGTGTAATAGAATCGAGCAGTATTACCACGTCCTTTTTATGTTCAACCAGGCGCTTGGCTTTTTCTATAACCATTTCTGCAACCTGGACGTGACGAGAAGCCGGTTCATCAAAGGTTGAGGCTATGACTTCACCACGGATGGTACGTTGCATTTCTGTCACTTCTTCCGGGCGCTCATCAATCAGTAAAACGATGAGTTCCACATCAGAGGTATTTGCGGTAATTGCATGAGCAATCTGTTGCAGCATTACCGTTTTACCACTTTTTGGTGAAGACACTATAAGGCCGCGTTGGCCTTTGCCTATCGGTGCTATCAGGTCGATGATACGAGAAGTAATATCCTCAGCTGAACCATTTTCCCGTTCCAGTGGCATCCTCTGGTTGGGATGCAGCGGGGTCAGGTTTTCAAACAGAATTTTATTTTTTGCCTCATCCGGGTGCTGCCCATTGATGGTCTCGACTTTAAGCAAGGCAAAATAGCGCTCGGAGTCTTTAGGCGGTCGGATTTGCCCGGTGATCGTGTCACCGGTGCGCAGGTTGAAGCGGCGTATCTGGCTGGGTGATACGTAAATATCATCGGGTCCTGCCAGGTAGGAGCTATCGGCTGAGCGGAGAAATCCAAATCCATCCTGTAAAATTTCAACAACCCCTTCACCGGCTATCTTTGTTCCACGTTTGGATTCAGCCTTGAGAATGGCAAATATCTGATCCTGCTTCCGCAGTCTGGATATATTATTGATTTTAAGTTCTTTTGCGTGCTCCATTAGGTCAGTAGGAGACATGCGCTTAATTTCAGATAAATGAATTGATCCAGTTGGCTTAGATGCAGGTGGCTGAGCTGGCTTGGATGGTTGTGTTGGCTTGGTTGGCTGAGTTGATTGAGGTTGGTTCATAGAGTGATAAAAAGGTGATTTGGACGGTGCCCAGGGATTAAATTTAGTGAAAACAAGGGTGTTTTCTGCGGTATAGTTTTTATTTGGTACTTTAGTTTGTTGCTGGTTACTGCTAATTGAGGGTGCTCGAGATGAGCGGGTATTTCTGTCTAAGGATTATCCTTATGTTTTCGCAAGGTTAGCACTCTGGGTCGCAGAGGTAAAGTGTTTGTTTTATTTGGTCAGCACCAGAACGCACTGGAAACAGGATAGGTGAGAAGAATTATTGCAGGAGAAAGCCATAACATTTAGTAGCATAGCCGCGCTGCCCCCTGCAATCGTACTAACTATTGGCGTCGATGAAAGCTGTTAACTGAGATTTAGACATGGCACCAACTTTAGTTGCTTCAACATTTCCGTCTTTAAATAACATTAGGGTTGGAATGCCGCGAATACCATATTTTGGCGGAGTTGCTGGATTATCATCAATATTAAGCTTGGCGACTTTAATCTTGTCTGCGTATTCAACGACAATTTCCTCAAGTAATGGGGTAATCATCTTGCAGGGTCCACACCATTCTGCCCAGTAATCGACCAGAACCGGTTCAGATGAACGAAGTACGACTTCTTCGAAATCATCATCAGTGACCTGAATAATGGAGTTGCTCATTGTTTTCCTCGTTTAAGTTAACTGTCACTTTAATAGCTAATTTGGACAGATTTGAATTATTTCTATTTTCAGCCCAAACATGACACTAATGCAAGTCCACCTTTGGGCTAATTCCTGATAATATAGTAATGATATGACAACTACACATCTTACAGAGAAAAAATTCAGCGATTTCTCCCTCGACGAGTCTCTATTAAAGGGTCTCGATGAAGCAGGTTTCGAATTTTGTACACCCATCCAGGCAGAAACTCTGCCACATGCCCTGGCGGGTAAGGATGTTGCCGGACAGGCCCAGACGGGTACCGGTAAAACGATGGCTTTTCTGCTTGCAGCCTACCAGAACCTGCTAAGTCAGGAGCCGGATGCGGAGAGAAAGAAGAACCAGCCCCGAGTACTGATCCTGGCGCCCACGCGGGAGCTGGCGATCCAGATAGAAAAGGATGCCAGCCTTATCGGCGGCCACACTGGCCTGAAGTTAGGGCTCTGCTATGGCGGCACAGGATACGATACGCAGCGAAAAATGCTGGAAAATGGTGTCGACATTCTTGTTGGCACACCCGGACGTTTGATCGATTACTTTAAGCAGGGGCTGTATAAGCTCGATAAGCTTGATGTACTGATAATGGATGAAGCCGATCGTATGTTCGATATGGGTTTTATTAAAGACATCCGTTATTTACTGCATCGTATGACGGCACCGGCTGACCGCCTCAGTATGCTCTTCTCGGCAACCTTGAGTCACCGTGTTGAAGAGCTTGCTTACGAGCACATGAACGATCCGATCGAAGTCAAAATAGAAAGTGAAACCGTAACGGCCGACAATGTTACTCAAATCGTTTATCACCCGGGCAATGAGGAAAAACTGCCTTTGCTGGTAGGCCTGTTGAATAAGCATGAACCTACGCGAACGCTGGTTTTTGTCAACATGAAATGGGTGGCAGAAAAAATTTATAATAGTCTGCGTGCCAATGGGTTTAAATGCGGCATTATTTCAGGTGATGTACCGCAGCCAAAACGTGAGCGCTTATTACAAGAGTTTAAGGATGACAAGATCGGCATCCTGGTGGCAACGGATGTAGCGGCCAGGGGACTGCATATACCTGCAGTTTCCCATGTGTTTAATTATGATTTGCCGCAGGATGCAGAAGACTACGTACACCGTATTGGTCGTACAGCACGTGCCGGTGCTTCCGGTGATGCGATTTCTTTTGCCTGTGAAGACACGGCTTATTATTTGATGGATATCGAAGAATATATAGGCAAAGCGATACCGCCAGGTAAAATAGAACCTGAGCTGCTGGCAGAATTAAAGCCATCGCGCGCTACTTCAAATAGCTCTGATCGGCGCGACAGAAATAGAAAGCCCCGGGATGCCCGACCTGCCCGTGGTTCAACGGAAAAGAGAGATAGCCGCCCGCGCCCGCAACCAGCAGGCGAGAAGAAAGACCAAAACGCCAGTCCGGAAAAGAGAGATAGCCGCCCGCGCCCGCAACCAGCAGGCGAGAAGAAAGACCAAAATGCCAGTCCGGAAAAAAGCCCAAATAACGACGACCAGAACCAGCGCGAACCTCGAGTTGAAACAGTCCAGATAGAAACGCCGTTATCACCGTCAGGTAAAGATCTTCCTGTAGTCCGGCGTGGCCGTGATGGGCCCCCTGCGATTGGCTAACAGGTTTTTGAGTTAGTAGTTTCCCTGTTTTGTTGAAGATAAAATAAAGGGGCAAGTTGATGAATAAACGGGTACTTGGCCTGAACGAAGTCGGTAATGCCGATGTCGCTATAGTTGGGGGGAAAAACGCATCACTGGGTGAGATGATCAATACCCTGTCAGGCGTTGGTGTAAATGTCCCCGGCGGTTTTGCCACCACGGCAGAAGCATACCGGGAGTTCCTCGCGGATAACGGCCTCGATAAAAAAATTGCTCAACGCCTGCAGGGGCTGGATGTCAGTGATGTTAATGCCCTGGCCGAGACCGGCAATGAAATCCGCCGCTGGGTTATCGATGCGCCTTTGGGACAGTGATTACGTGAAGAAGTCACCGAAGCCTACCACCGCATGGAGCAGCAGTATGGCGATAATGTAGCCGTTGCCGTTCGATCATCTGCTACCGCAGAAGATTTACCTGAAGCCTCTTTTGCCGG
>DAOVWW010000177.1 GCA_030636465.1 Gammaproteobacteria bacterium | reverse complement strand
GTTGGTGTTGTCGCTGGAGCCTGGAAATGCAGTCCTGTAGTGGGTTCATCGAGGATGTAGAGAGTTTTCCCTGTACCGCGTTTGGATAACTCGCGTGATAATTTTATCCGTTGTGCTTCACCGCCAGAGAGCGTAATCGCACTCTGGCCGAGGCAGATATAACCCAGTCCGACATCCATCAGGGTATCGAGTTTGCGTTTGACCACCGGGATGGCCTTAAAAAACTCGGCGGCTTCCTCAATGCTCATCTGCAGGACTTCCTGTATGGTTTTTCCCTTGAAAGTGATGTCCAGTGTTTCCCGGTTATAGCGTGCGCCACGGCAGGTATCACAGGGAACATAGATATCCGGCAGGAAGTGCATCTCCACTTTGATCAGGCCATCACCCTGACAGGCTTCACAGCGACCGCCTTTTACGTTAAATGAAAATCTGCCGGGTTTATAACCCCTGGCGCGTGCTTCCTGAGTATTGGCAAACAATTCTCTTAGCGGCGTGAACAGCCCGGTGTAAGTGGCGGGGTTGGAACGTGGTGTGCGGCCAATCGGGCTTTGATCGATATCGATGACTTTATCGAAGTTATCCAGCCCCTCTATGCTGTCATGCGCGGCGGGTTCGAGACTGCTGCCATGTAAATGAACGGCAACAGAAGGGTAGAGGGTGTCATTGATCAGGGTAGATTTACCTGAACCGGAAACACCGGTAATGCAGGTCAGTAAGCCAACAGGTATGGACGCATTGACATTACGTAAATTATTGCCACTAGCGCCTTTGATGAGCAGCTGTTTCTTCTTATCCGGTTTAGTTCTATTCGCGGGCACGGAAATAGCGAGTTCACCTGACAGGTATTTGCCGGTAATCGATGCTGGGTTATTGAGGATATCTTCAGGTGTGCCTTCAGCGACGATGTGACCGCCGTTGACACCTGCGCCGGGGCCGAGATCCAGTACATAGTCGGCACTGCGTATGGCTTCTTCATCATGCTCGACGACGATGACGGTATTGCCGAGATCACGCAGCTGCACCAGCGTGGACAGCAGGCGGGCATTGTCGCGCTGGTGCAGGCCGATGGACGGTTCATCGAGCACATACATGACCCCGACCAGTGCAGAACCGATCTGGGATGCAAGGCGTATGCGTTGAGCTTCACCGCCGGACAGGGTTTCCGCAGAGCGGCTGAGAGATAGATAACCGAGGCCGACATTGGTTAAAAAACCCAGTCTTTCGGTGACTTCCTGGGTAATGCGATCGGCGATCTCGGCACGTGATCCTTCGAGTTTTAAATTCTTAAAGTATTCGACTGCCTGATCAATAGGCAGGGCCGAGATGTCATGTATGGCCATGTCGCCAATGAATACGTGGCGTGCTTCCTCGCGCAGGCGGCTGCCATTACATAATTCACAGCTATGTACCGATAAATATCGAGCCAGCTCATCACGTACCGCATGTGAATCAGTTTCTTTATAGCGGCGTTCCATATTAGGAATCACCCCTTCAAATGCATGCGTACGGCTTTGTCCACGTATGCCCCGATAATGGAAGGTGATTTTTTCTTTGCCGCTGCCAGTTAAAATGATTTTTTGAATCTTTTTAGGCAGATCTTCAAAAGTAGTGTCGATACTAAAGCCATAATGTTCTGACAGATTGGTCAGCAGACTAAAGTAGAAACGATTACGCCGGTCCCAGCCGGCAAGTGCTCCACCCGCAAGGCTTAAACTGGAATCCTTTACGATCCTCTTTGGGTCAAATAACTGGCGTACCCCCAGACCATCACAACCGGGGCAGGCACCAGCAGGATTATTGAAAGAGAATAAACGCGGCTCGAGTTCTGCCAGGCTGTAACCGCATGTCGGGCAGGCATACCGGGCTGAAAAGATATGCAATTCTTCTTTTCCGTCCTTTGGCTGTGTCAGCACATGTACCAGGCCGTCACTGAGTTCCAGGGCGGTTTCAAAGGATTCTGCTAATCGCTGCTCTATGCCTTCACGCACTACCAGCCTATCTACCACTGCTTCGATCGTGTGCTTGTTGTTCTTTATCAGATCCGGGGCAAATTCCAGTTCCGTGACCACATCGTCTAACCGTGCACGAATAAAGCCCTGGGCACGTAATTGTTCTATGACCTGCGTATGCTCGCCTTTGCGTTCCTGGATAACCGGAGCTAACAGCAGCAAACGTTCGCCCTCACCCATATCCATAACCTGGTCAACCATCTGGCTGACTGTCTGCGCCTTCAGGGGCAGGTCATGCTGCGGACATCGCGGTTCACCGATACGAGCGAATAGCAGACGCAGATAATCGTGAATTTCTGTCACCGTTCCTACCGTAGAACGGGGGTTATGCGAGGTACTCTTTTGTTCAATGCTGATGGCAGGCGACAGGCCTTCGATGTGATCCACATCCGGTTTTTCCATTAATGACAGGAACTGCCGGGCATAGGCTGAAAGAGATTCAACATAACGGCGCTGTCCCTCAGCATAGATGGTATCGAAGGCCAATGACGACTTACCAGAGCCGGAGAGTCCGGTAATGACGATGAGTTTATTGCGCGGCAGATCCAGCGAAATATTCGCCAGATTATGCATACGTGCGCCACGGATGCTGATGAATTTCATGGCAGGATAGGAGTTAATTGGGTACTCGTAAAGTAAGCATGGGGTGATTTTACTCCAGTAGTAGATTTGCTTCTCATATTTATGTGATTTCGTGGTGAATAAGAGCCCTGATCAGAGTAAAATCTCACTGGTTTAACTACCATCATTTACTACGTAGATTACTGTGCGAATGAATTCGCACCTACTGGTTCGGGTAGGACCACATGTAGGTTCGAATTCATTCGAACAATTAACTTTATTGGCATTAAATCTGGAATCATAAGTCGAGCATGAAAAGAAAACGTAGCACAGGAACCCCGATGACATCATTGGAGCGTCGCGCCGTCAGCGCTCTTGCGGGTGTGTTCGGCCTGCGTATGCTGGGCCTGTTCCTGATATTACCTGTGTTTGCCCTCTATGCAGACAAGCTTGAAGGCAATACGGCACTGCTTACCGGTTTGGCGATAGGCGTTTATGGGTTAACCCAGGCTATATTCCAGATTCCTTTTGGCCTGATGTCAGATAAATTCGGCCGCAAGCGGGTGATTGCCGCCGGTCTGCTGATATTTGCTATTGGCAGTGTGGTAGCGGCCATGGCTGACAGCATTACCGGTGTCATCGCCGGCCGTGCACTACAGGGTGCCGGGGCAATTGCGGCAGCGGTTATCGCCCTGGCCTCAGACCTGACCAGGGAAGAGCAGCGTACTAAGGCTATGGCAATGATTGGTATGACCATAGGTTTTTCCTTTTTTGTTGCCCTGATGCTGGGGCCGATACTGGATCGAAGTATCGGTGTGCCGGGAATATTCTGGCTGACGGCGGTACTGGCCATATTTGCCATCATTGTTGTTTACAAGGCCGTCCCCACACCGGTTGCCAGCCATGTCCCTTTAGGTGGTGATGTCAGCCTGAAAAAACAGTTTTCGATTATTCTGAAAGACAGTCATCTGCTGCGGCTGGATTTTGGCATATTCAGTTTACACCTGGTGTTAACGGCACTTTTTGTTGCACTTCCCTTTACCTTGGTGAAATCTCTGGAAATTCAGGCCGAGTCTCACTGGAGCGTCTATCTACCAGTGATTTTGATATCTGTCGTTGCGATGGCTCCGCTGGTAATGATGACTACTCGAAAAAGACGGATTCCCAATATTTTCCTGGTAGGCATAGTATTACTACTCATTGGTGAGCTGATGTTTGCCTTTGGTTCCCATTCTGCTGTCTGGTTTCTGTCAGGCATGGTGATCTGGTTCACCGGTTTTAATACCCTGGAGTCACTGATGCCATCTTTGGTTTCGCGTCTGGCGCCAGTGCGCAATAAGGGGGCTGCAATCGGTGTTTACAATAGCGCAGAATTCTTTGGTGCTTTTCTGGGCGGCGTCCTCGGTGGCCTGGTTTTAGGTATTTATGGTACTCAGGGTGTGTATCTAATGTGTGCCGGCGTAATTTTTATCTGGTTATTGGTCATGCTGCCGGCGAAGCCACCCAGGCTGCTGGATACAAAGGTATTACGCTTCAAGGATCTGGAAACTAGGCAATCTGATCTTGCCTCAGAGTTATCGGCTATTGAAGGGGTAGAAGAAGTCATCATTATGGCACCGCAGCAGGTGGTTTACCTCAAAGTAGATGCGGAACGGCTGGATGACGGCGTGTTCGACAAGTATGAGACAGCTGTAGGGAATTAATATAATATTAGCATTGATTTTCGATGCTTAATCAGAGGCTGTATAAAAACAGCACATACACAATGTCGAGGTTCATGGAATTGAAGCTCGAATAAGTCAAAAGAGGAAATAGTAATGGCAAGAGGCGTAAATAAAGTAATTCTGGTTGGAACCTGTGGCAAGGATCCTGAAACCCGTTATATGCCATCTGGTGGTGCAGTTACATCAATCAGTGTTGCAACAAATGAGTCTT
>DAOVWW010000181.1 GCA_030636465.1 Gammaproteobacteria bacterium | reverse complement strand
TGGGTTTCGGAGTGGAGAATAATATATCACTTATCTCGGTAGCTATCAGCGAACCGCCCCAGCCATCGCTCATCGCACACCTGACAGCCTGGTTCAGTATATTTTCAACATCCTGGTCGACACCCATATTTGTCCTGTGAAGCAGCTCCACTACTTCCCTGTCGACCCCCCTCGGAATAACCTTATTCTTTCTCCAGATCTCCTGTCTCTTCTCCGGAGCGATCTTGATAACATCTATTTCTCCGGTCTGCTGGCCAAAAAGACTTGATGCTTTTTCAGAGACCTCCACACCGATCTCGCCTATTTCCCTTCCTTCTGTCTTTATGTCCAGCACTTTTGCAAATTCGATCAATTTTTCAGGATCCTTTATTTTTACTCCCTCTGCCTTATCCTGGGCAGCAAGTCCCAGCAGATGAGCAAGATCCCTGCCGTGATCCGAATGTGCCGAAGCTCCCGCTGCAATACTTCTTGCCAGGTTCCTGGCAGCGATTGTCCCTATTGTTGCGCCGCAGAGTCCGGTCTTTCCTTCCTTCAGCCTGCAGGGCCCCATCGAACAATTCTTACAGCAGATACCTGAGATAGTTGCGCCGATAGGACAGGGCTTCATAGATTCTGACCTGTCAAAAACAGTTGAGATCTCAGGATCCAGATTTGTGAGCATCTCACATACCGCCTTATCATCCGATATATCCACTGGTTTTCTTTTTTCTTTATTTTTTGCCATTATTTTTTAACACCATCCTTTTATTATCTTAAACTACAAAAGGCCGTCTATTAATCTTTTAACCAGACTTACTGCCTTTGGGTGCCTCATCACCAATATATTTGAACCTGAAAGCAGGAGACTTGCACATGAGATAGCCTCCCAGTTTATTCCTCTTTGTTCCTGATCGCCCCATTCAGGATAATCTTCCTGGCTTTCTTTGACCTCTTTGACTTTCCATATCTCGGGGGCTATATCATTTATAATCGGCATCTGTGTCATCTTATCGTCCTGGAGAAGAGCAGCTATTTTTAGTCTTTCCATAGCAGAATGACAATACTCCAAACCATAACCCAGACCTGAACTTGCAGGGTCCATGACTATCCTGTCAGATGGAAGACCGAGCTGCGTGAGAAGTATATTTAACTGCTTAGCAATATTTACATCAAGCTGGTTTAATGATGTGACATTATTATTGTATCCCATAGCTGCAGCAGCTATCGTCTTATAATTATCTTCTTCTGCCCAACCCATCAGGATATTGCTGTTACTAACTCCGTTAGAATGGTGATTTTCACGTGCATCGCTAGCTATTAAACCTGTACACTTGCTTTCCTGGTATTTAGTGAAAATAGAAGATCAAATCGAGGTTAGAATGATGTCGACTTTTCAACAATCAACATTAAACCGAACTCTAAACAAAAGTAATCTGGTATTGGCGGCTGCAATATTTTTAACTGCTTCCAGTATATCTCTGGCAGATAGCAGCACAACAACTAATAACATGCCAGTTCCTGAAAGCCAGGGAGCCCCTGTTCAGGAAATGATTGTTGAAGAAACTCCCAACACTAAAACAGTTGAAGTAAAAAACCCCGGCACTGTAGCACGTTCTATATTCACATCTGAAATTATAAATCGTGAGCCTGCTAATGATCTAACTGAAATGAACAATTCCTCAGACCGCATTTATTTTTATACAGACCTGCGCAATTTGGCTGGA
Source organism: Gammaproteobacteria bacterium (assembly GCA_030636465.1). Lineage (GTDB taxonomy): Bacteria > Pseudomonadota > Gammaproteobacteria > BMS3Bbin11 > BMS3Bbin11 > BMS3Bbin11. The sequence continues at coordinate 2,768 of DAOVWW010000181.1, read as the reverse complement.
CAGATAATTACTCACCGATGGGAATATAATGATGCGGTAATGGCTGAAGTAAAATTCAAAGTCGGAGATGGTTCTCGCTGGCGTGTTTATTCCAGTAAAAACTTGCTGCCTGAGTGGACTGGAGTTTGGACCGTGTTCGTGACTGATGAAAACGAACAGATTCTCAATACTAATACGTTTAACTACACACAAGCGGCAGCAACCGAAACAACACCAGACACGACTATAAAATAAAATCAGAAGTGTTTTTTAATTTGTAAAACTTAAAATTTGTAGAACAACAAATCCTGAAATTAAACGGACTATTTATTCCTTCATGTAGAAGAGTATGCGCGCAGAAAACAGGTTATTCAGATACTGGCTCAGCATCAATAACAGGTAAACTTTCAACCGATTCAACAACATCAGCACCTACAACAGCGTCCTCGTTAGTTGTTTCCGGCTCACCTTCATCAAACGCAGTAGTTGTTACATCGTCTTGCGCCTCAACAGCAGGCTTGGGTGAATTATTCGCAGGCGGCGTCAGAATTGGTTCCTCTGCTGGTTTCACTGCTGGCTCCACAGGTGTTACGACAGGGGCTGCTACCGGCTTATCTTTTTTGATTACTTTCTTGGTCTTGGCAGTACGCTCTTTAGCTAGTCTTTCTGCAGACCGTTTAGACTCCGCTTTCATTTTTTTCAGGCGTTCTCTAAGCTTGACCATATCCTCCTCACTAAGAGGTTTTTTACCTTCTGCTCCACCGTCACTTATTTGCTGTATGGTTTCTGCAATTTTATCTTTTAACTGAACAAGAGATTCAGCGCTTTTATCGGTTAGCTCAACCAAAGACTCAGCGCCCTTGTTAAAAACCTGTTTCAATCCTTTAGGAGCAGTCTCGTTTTGCGCGTAAAACCAACCACCTGCAGCTACTGCAATAACAACAACCAGGCTACCTATTATGAGCTTACCCTTGCTCATCTCCCTGGCAGGTTCCTTAGTGGTTATAATTGCCTGTGGACGAATACTTCGATCTACGTCCTGTGCTTCAAATACAGGTGTATCAGCAGTCAGATCAATTTTTTCTACTGGCTTATCCTTAGGCGTTGTTGCTTTAACCTTGGGAACTGAAATTTCCGGCTTCTGTTGCCGCTCGTTTCCAAGCCCTTTTGGTAATTTGCCATCATAGCGATCCACTTTAGGATCTTTTCGATGGCCAACTGCCGCCTCCCATTCATGATCACCGGAAGACCAATGACGTTCTTGTTCCCCAACATCAATCTCCATCACTTCCGTGGGATCAATGAGATTATCGTTATTGGTAATGTTATCGACCTTAGCGTCACCACTTGAAGATTCCCGTGCTTCACGTAAAGCACGCATACGCTGGGCTTTCCCACTTGCTGAATGAGCACCGGATTCCGGTTCTACTGCAACATCATTACCAAAAAACTCTTCCAGGTCGTCACCGTCATCTTTAATTAACGATTCAAGACCTGCTTCTCTTGCGGCACGCGCTGCCCGAGTTCGCTGAGCAACTTCGCTGGCTGAATTACCTTTAGGTCCTGCTGCCAAATCTGCTTTTGCCTGCATTTTGGCCAGCACTTTTTTCTTGATGGCATTCGGGTCTACTTCACGCCGCGCAGCGGCAATGGATCGTTTAACCTCAATTTCTGCCTGGATACGAGCGGCCTCAGCCTGCGCCTTCAGGCGCTTGATATCTTCTTCCGCCTGCTGGCGCATTTTTTCAGCATTAACCTTGGCCTGTTCCGCCTCTTCAGCCGCCTTACGTGCAATCTCATCAGCCTCAGCGGCTCTAGCCTCTTCTTCTTTCTGATGTTCCGCCTCAGCGTCTAACGACTGGGCTGCCTCCGCCTCCGCCCGCAACTGAACCAGTTCCTGTTCCAGTTTGCGATGCGCATCTGCTGCCTCCTGGGCACGCTTCGCTTCTTCTTCTGCTCTACGGGCTGCTTCCGCTGCTTCCTGTTCACGACGTGCAATCTCATTTTCTGCACGTTGTCTTGTCTCATCAGCCATTTGCGCCCGTTCAGCCTCTTCTTCTGCACGGCGAGCAATGGCTTCGGTCTGTTTTTGCTGTTCTGCTAAAACTTCTGCCTGTACGTAAGCTTCTTCACGTTCTTCTTCTGTACGTTCTTTATCTGTGGCTAAACTCGCCTGAGCCTTCACCTCTAACCGAATTTGCGCAACCTCAGCGGCCAGTCGTTCCAGTTCTGATTCAGCTTGCAAACGAGCATCTTCGGCGGTTTTTGCTCGAGCTGCTTCACGCTCAGCTTCGCCTCTTGCCGCATCTGTTACTCGCTGTGCCTGCTCCTCCAACTGCATGCGCGCCACTTCTGCTTCCACTTTTAACCGTTGTATTTCTTCTTCAGCCTGTGCTCGCGCCTCGTCCGCAGCCAATCGTGCCTGCGCCTCGGCCTGTAAACGGGCTTCATCGGCCTGACCTCGCATCCGCTCAAGCTCATTTTCCGCCGCCTGAGCACGAGCCGATTCTGACTCAACCGCACTCATGGCATTCTCAATTTCCTGTTGCTTGGCTGCCAGTTCTTCAGCACGCTGTTGAGCTGCCTTGCGCTCTGCTTCAGAACGCGCCTGATCCGCAGCCAAACGAGCCTGTTGCTCCATTTCCTGCTGTGCTTTTGACGCCTTGCTGCGCATTTGTTCAGCTTCTTTTTCAGCAGCACGACGCGCCGATTCGGATTTCTCTGCACGCATGGCTTCAACTTCTGCCCGCTGTAAAGCATCTTCCGTCTCTTGATGGTAACGGGCACTT
>DAOVWW010000100.1 GCA_030636465.1 Gammaproteobacteria bacterium | reverse complement strand
GTCGGCGGTTCGAGCCCGTCTCGGGGAGCCATATTTAATAAAAAAGTCAGGTGCTTAATAGTACCTGGCTTTTTTATTTGCCTGGTATTTAGCATTTTTAGCCCGCGCCTGCCCTTAATTACCGGATTCTTTTCTATTTCCTACCCTTAAATAATACGCGTATGAATAGGGCCATAATCAGGAAACAAATACCAAATAACAGATACAAGGGTATCATTCCAAACAACCTGGTCATTATTTTCTGCTGACGTGTTGCCAGCTTGACCTTCTTGATCAGTTTCGTCTGTTTTACACCTGAAGTAGAGATGTTCTCTAATGCCTTGATGCCATTTATGCTGGTGAGCGTGTAGCTTTCCATCGGGGCAATTTTTGCTTTACTTGCCAGCAGTGCCAGGTCTTCGGAAGATTTCACCCGTTTAAAAACAGACATTGCCGGCCCAACCCCAAGATTTTCTATAACATCAGAAAACTCGGACATCATACGTTTCAGAGCACGGTAATCGCCTGTTTTCCGGGCTTTTTCCAGTACCTGAGCGATCTGTTTTTGAAACGATTGCGATACCCGGTTACCACGCCAGAAAGTTTTAAACAGGGACGGTGCCCACGATAGCTCCGGCACCAGTGTCAGCAGCAGCCCCGCTGTTGATAAACCCATAATAACTTCATCACCCTGGCCGGTATCAAACTCTTTGTAGCCCTGTACCAGCAAATCTCTAATATCACCTAAAACAAACAGATCCAATGTCAGCGCACCAATAAACCCGGCTGTATCCGTTGCTTCACCGGTCACGGCCCCTGCGAGAAAATTATCTATCAGAAAAAATGGTGAATTCAGGCTATCAGTTGCCATTTTTTTAAGATTACCCTCTGCATACTCATGATCTGCAGGAAGATACTGTTGTGCAAACTGTGCTAAATACACAACCTCTTCCATTTTGCCCTCATGGAAAAGATTTGTGGCCAATTTTAATGGGTTCTCAGACAGTAATATTGCATCATCAAGCCGCTCAATAATGAGAGAACTCGTACCACTAATTATGGTCAACATAAGTATCAGCAGGGAAAGTCTTGCGAACATAAGTAGCTTTATATCTTTAGATATCGTAGTTCATCGGGAAAAACATGACGTCCGGTCAAATCATACTGTAAACTTGGCTCGAACACATACAGAATAAGTCGGGAAGGAAACATGTCAGCAGAATTTCTGGAAAAATATAATGGCCTCCTGCGTGGTGTCATGAAATGGGACAAACTTGATTCACTCTGGGCGAGCGTTCGTCAACAGAAAGCTAAAGGCTGGTACATCTACGCTCTGGGGCACGAATTACCAGAAAAAATAGCAGGCAGTGATGATGTAGAACATTTCATTGAGCGCATGGATAAATTGTTACGTGAAGAACATGACGAGGACTATTGCGGGATCGTTTATACGGATGATTTTTCTCAACCGACTTTAGTGAAAATATTTGATCCGAATAACCTTGGAACATCATGCGGATCAAGCAAAACTCCACCGCTACCAGGATGGGTTATGAGCCGCAGTAAACCAGAAATACTGGATGCTAATCTGCTCCTGCCTGGTAATAGAAAACGCTGGTGGAGCAGGCTCTGGAACTAATTCAGTATTTTTAAAGGAAATTCCAGTACTTATCATTCTTTATATAACAACAACTTATAGACTATTTTGAATTATTTTTCTCGAAAAGAAGCGCAGAGCATTGAGAAATATAGATTTTCCTGTTAGATTTGTCACAAATACGCAATTTACGTTAACAATATGCCATGCAAGAGGTCTACCATGACAACTAAAAAAACCTTTGCTCACTTACTCGCATTCCCTGCAATGCTGATTTCGTTTTCAGCAATAGCCGCAACCGAGTTTGATCAACCGGGTGACGGACCATTTTTTGGTGAAACGTCTGACGGCCAGTGGCTGGTTGGCGCTAAATACGTCACCATGAACAACAGCGATGACGGCATCAGCCAGGACAGTTCAGCTAATGCGGGAATCATTCTCGGCTATGAATTCGCCAGACCTGTCTGGAAAGGTAAGGCCGCATTTGAATTTCAGTACCTGCCTTCAGTAAAAAAAGGGGAAGTAACAAGCACCTCTGCAAGTAACCCCAGCGTGTATCCTGCCGGTGGAGAATGGGAGAACCCTGTTTATAGTGGCTATATCGCCTATCGTACCGCTGGTAAAATTTATGCCAAGGGTAAAGTTGGCATTGTTGCATCACGTTTTAAAATCAGAACGACCTCAATTGAGCAACAATATGAAGATATCATTGGCCTTGTACCAGGAAGGACCGAACCGACTGTCGAACACCCGGATGGCCTGCAAACAGACGAATTAGTAGAAGGTGTAATCGGCCAGAAACCAGTGGGTCCTGCGGCAGGCGAAGAAGTCATCATTCAGGAAAATAAGACTCAGGTAGGATATGGTCTTGGTCTAGGTGTACACATAGGCAAGCATTTCGACCTGGAATTTGAATATGAAGGTAATCAGGGTAAATCTCAACTGTATAACTTTGGCCTTAATGCAATTGTAAAATTTCCTTAACTAGTAGTAATTCTCATAATTTTTCTTATGGCCAGTAGCTGATTAAGCGCTGGCTATTTTTTTGCCATTAATAACTGGCCATAACGGTGCTATTACAGGGTTTATCTCCGAATAAGCCTTTCTCAATGACTGTTCAACTGTGTCCGGATCCGGCGCGCTGGCGAATACGAACCCCAGGTAACTCGCGCCTTCAGGAAGTGGGGAAACTTCATGTCCTTCGCGCAGACTGATCACAACCTCATCAACACAGGCAACTTTTTCAGCTTTCATTACGCCCTCTACTCGACGTAACACACCTGCTACATCAACAGGAAGCATGAGTACGCCTGCCGCCCCCTTATTGACCTGCTTAGCTAAATCCAACTCTATAGCATTTGCCAGGACCAGTTCTTCCAGTGAATAACCTGTACCGAAACTCAACAGACGGCTACAGAGCCCCCCTATCGTTCTTGCAGCTAGCTCTATCAGCCATGCTCCCTCTTCATTTAACCGACATTCAGCATGTACTGGCCCGCTCGTCAGCCCATAAGCTGTACAGGCATTCAGCACCGTTTCGAGCATGAGCTGCTTTTCATGATTCGTTATTCTTGCTGGAGAGATGTAGAATGTTTCTTCAAAATAAGGACCATCCAGGGGATCCGGTTTATCAAAGATAGCCAGTATTTCAATGTGCCCATCATTTAACATCCCTTCAATAGCAAATTCTCTACCTGGTATAAACTTTTCAATCAATAAATGTGATTTCTCATATTTATCAGTTGCTTCAGATGAAATCCTAAAGCTTCTCTTTACCCCTTTCTCAAGACTCTTAATAGAATCTGCCCGAATGACACCTCTACTTCCAGATAAAGCGAGTGGCTTGATAACACAAGGAAATCCAAAACTGGGAGATGTCAGTGGGTCAGATTCACCAGCCTTTATCACGGTGAATTCAGGCACCCTGATACCGGCCTGCTGCAAGCAATAGCGAGACAAATCTTTACGACGGGCAATGCGAACCGCTGCGGGGAGATTTTGTTGCAGCCCGGTTCTCTCAGCCAACTGTGCAGCAAGCTCCAGAGTGCTGTCATCGGTACCGATAACAGCGTCATAGCTTTTCCTGGCAGTCAAATCCAGTAAGATAGCTAGTGCTGCACCCTGATCATGGAGAGGTACATTTATGCCTGCTGAGTGAGGCGTAGATACGGCCCATTCACCCTGTGAGGCAAGGTTAATATCAACCCCGAGGGAATGAGCTGCCCTGATGTAGGGCTGAATACGATAACTTTCAGGCGGGGAAACTAGAAGGATGCGATTTTTCACCGCCTGTTAATAAAAAATGGGGACCCTGATTATCTGAAAGCTGAATCAGCCTCCACAACCACCAGCACCACATCCGCCACCGCCGCCACCGCATGCACCTGATCCACCTACAGACTTGAACACATTGTTAAAAATAAAACTTGCGCCTGTAGGGCCATCTTTATAATCAATTTCACAACCCTGTAAATAACCAAGCGCCACGGGGTCTACCAATATTGCGCAATCATCATTACCCAGTTTACTATCTGTTTCGAGTATTTCTTCTGCGTAGGTCATGCCATAAGTAAGCCCACTACAACCTCCTCCATGAACAAATACTCTAATGCCTGCTACATCTTCTTCTACCTGGCCCAGTAACTCACCCATCTTTTCCAAAGCTATGTCCGTAATTGCCATAACTTCTTTAGTAATTTCAGTCTGAAATTCAGCTGCACCCATTGCTATACTCCTGTGATCTTTCGATTAAAGTGTAATACTAACAAATATATCGGGTCAGATTAGAAAATATCACCCTTAATGCGTGCTGCTACCACATCAAATACAGTGCGATATGAGAATTCTACAGAATGTTACATGAAGACAAACTGGTTGAGCGCATCAATAAGCTGACAGAAATAGGTATCTCATTATCAGTTGAAAAGAACACTCCTCGGCTACTGGAATCTATTCTTATCGGAGCAAAAGAATTGAGCCATGCAGATGCCGGCACGCTGTATACGATATATAACAATAAACAATCCGAAACCATGCTAAAAATGGAGTTTCTGCATAACGATTCCCTGGCGATACACCAAAGCAGTTCAGAAAGTAATGAAACTGCAATCCCTGATATTCCCCTGTTAAATCAGGATGGCAGTAAAAACCACCAGAATGTGATTTCTTATAGTGTGAATTCGGGTGAAACGGTCAATATAGATGACGTTTACCACCATCAGAGCTTTGACTTCAGCGGAATGCGAAAAATTGCTGATGAGCTTGATTATCACCCCCAGTCAATGCTTTCAATTCCAATGAAAGATCACACCGGCATGGTGATCGGTGCGCTGCAGCTTATTAATGCTCAGCAGGAAGGCAGCCGAGAAATAATTCCATTCTCGCGCACAGTACAAAAACTAGTTGAATCACTCGCCTCTCAGGCAGCGATTGCACTGAGTAACCAGCAACTGATCAATGAACAGAAGAACCTGCTGGAATCTATCATTCAACTAGTGGCAACAGCCATTGATGACAAATCACCCTATACCGGTGAACATTGCCGCCGGGTACCTGTACTCACCATGATGCTGGCAAATGCTGCGCATGATACAGAATCAGGGCCATTAGAAACTTTCCGGATGACTGAAGAAGACCGTTATGAACTGGAGATTGCTGCGTGGTTGCACGATTGCGGTAAAATCACCACGCCTGAGTATGTCATCGACAAAGCAACCAAACTGGAAACCATTCATGATCGCGTCAATGATATCAGCACCCGCTATGAAGTCATTAAACGCGATGTAGAGATAAGCCTGATTAAAAAATATCTGACAGAAGCATCTTATGATTTTTCCAATCTGGAACAGCAGGTACAGCTGGAGTTAAATGAGACCATTACAAATCTCGATGAAGAACTGGCATTTATTAAAAAACACAATACCGGTGGTGAGTTCATGGCCGATGAGGATATGGAAAGAATTCAACAGATTGCTGATAAAAAATGGCGCAAGCAGTCTGCTCTTTCTCCCTTACTCAGCGAAAATGAAATTTACAATCTGACAATTGCCAAAGGAACGCTGACACCAGAGGAAAGAGAAGCCATCAACCATCACATAGTTGCTACTATTAACATGCTTGAAGCATTGCCCTTTCCCAAACACCTGTCGAATGTGCCAGAATATGCCGGTGGGCATCACGAACGCATGGATGGAAAAGGCTATCCAAAGGGCTTAACCCGCGACCAGATGTCCGTTCAGGCAAGAGCCATGGGTATTGCGGATGTTTTTGAAGCACTAACTGCCAGAGACCGGCCGTACAAAAAAGGAAAAACTTTAACAGAAGCGCTTAAAATCCTGGGTTTCATGTGTAAGGATAATCACATTGACCCGGATCTATTTCATATTTTTATCGATAAAAAACTCTATCAAATCTATGCTGATGAGTTCATGAACCCTGGACAGATTGATGAAGTCGTGCACGGCAATGTACCTGGCTACATTGGTGAGTAAAAAACGGGTAATTACGGGTGGATAACAATTTCCGGAAAAACCCTCATCATAATCAGTGATCTGCACAAAAG
>DAOVWW010000043.1 GCA_030636465.1 Gammaproteobacteria bacterium | reverse complement strand
TGGATGCATTGTATGAGGTTAAGGCCCTGGAAAAAGTGACAGGTAAAATCGACAGGCAGCAATTGATACCTGATGATGCACCTAAATTTGTCAGGGATGTCACCGCGAAACTGATTGCAGGAAAGGGCGATTCAATACCTGTAAGTTTGCTACCGAATGACGGCACCTGGCCTACGGGTACAGCCAGCTGGGAAAAGCGTAACATCGCTGATGAGATACCTGTCTGGGATGAGGACCTTTGTATACATTGCGGTAAATGTCCATTTGTCTGCCCACATTCGGCAATTCGCAGCAAAGTATTTGCTGAGGGTGACATGATTGACCCGCCTGCCTCCTTTAAACATGTAGCGGTAAAGGGCAAGGAATTCGCTGCTGGTTTGCATATTAGTTATCAGGTGGCTCCAGAAGACTGCACAGGTTGCGGTCTGTGTGTTGAGATCTGTCCGGTGAGAGATAAATCACGCTCCAGTCATAAGGCGTTGAATATGCGTGAACAGCTGCCATTGAGAGAAGAGGAAGCAGTGAACTGGGAGTATTTTCTTACCCTGCCAGAATTTGATCGCAAAGATATCCGTTGGAGCACAATGAAAGGCGCCATGTTGGGGCAGCCTTTATTTGAGTTTTCAGGGGCCTGTGTCGGATGTGGAGAAACTCCCTATATTAAATTGGCAACCCAACTATTTGGCGACCGCATGGTGGTGGCCAATGCAACGGGTTGTTCCTCTATCTATGGCGGCAATTTACCCACCACCCCATGGACAAAAGATGCAGATGGACGGGGGCCTGCCTGGTCTAACTCTCTATTTGAAGATAATGCAGAATTTGGCCTGGGTCTTAGGCTGGCAATAACTTCGAGAGCTCAACATGCTATTCATTTAGTTGAAACCCTGCGAAAGAATCTCGATGCAAAACTGGTTGACGAAATTAAGCAGGCTGATCAGGGCAGTGAAGCGGGTATATATGAGCAGCGTAAACGTGTGGCTACACTAAAAAAACAGCTGCAAACTATAAAAACGCCTGAAGCACGAATACTTGATGGAATGGCTGATTACCTGGTGAAAAAAAGTGTCTGGATTATTGGGGGAGATGGCTGGGCCTATGATATCGGCTTTGGCGGCCTTGACCATGTCCTTGCCTCGGGTCGAGATGTCAACATTCTGGTTCTGGATACTGAAGTGTATTCGAATACAGGTGGCCAGATGTCAAAGGCGACGCCAAAAGCTGCAGTGGCTAAGTTTGCATCCAGCGGCAAGACGATGAAGAAAAAAGATCTATCAATGTTCGCTATGGCCTACGAAAATGTATATGTCGCCCATGTTGCTTTTGGCGCGAAAGATATGCAGACGCTAAAAGCCTTTATGGAAGCCGAATCGTATCCGGGCCCATCCCTGATCATTGCCTACAGCCCCTGTATCGCTCATGGTGTGGATCTTTCGTATAACTTAAGGCAACAGGAGCTGGCCATTAAAAGCGGGCACTGGAACCTGTACAGATATGATCCCAGGCGTTTAGAGTCGGGTAAAAACCCTTTGCAGCTGGACTCAAAAGAACCCTCTATTCCTTATATGGATTTTGCATCGACAGAAATGCGCTTCAGCATGTTACAGCGTAGTCACCCTGAGACTTCACGGGAATTATTCAAACAGGCTGAAGATGAAGCCATGGCACGCTACCAGCACTATAAGAAACTATCAGAAATCACCTATGATGATTCAAAAGAACAAACCATAAGTTCGAAGGAGAAATAATATGGATCTGAGCACAGAATACCTTGGACTAAAGCTGGAGAATCCCCTGGTGCCCTCGGCCTCACCGCTGTCACGTGATCTGGCTACTGCAAAGATGCTCGAAGATGCTGGTGCTTCAGCACTGGTAATGTATTCATTATTTGAGGAAGAAATAAGCGCAGAAGATTATTTGATGGAATCGTTTCTGTATAGTCAGGATATTGGCCATAATGAGGCAGATGGATATTTACCTGCGTCCAGTTCGTATCAGACAAAAACTGACGAGTACCTGGCGCAGATCTTTTCACTAAAGCAATCATTAAGTATTCCCGTTATTGCAAGCCTCAATGGCGTGACCACAGGAGGATGGGTTGATCATGCGCTGGAAATACAGCAGGCTGGTGCCGATGCGCTGGAGCTGAATGTCTATTACGTCGCTGCCAATACACAACAAACTGGCAGACAGGTAGAACAGCTGTACCTGGACTTACTCATAGAACTGAAGCAGCACATAAATATTCCACTGGTGATGAAGCTATCACCCTATTTCAGTTCGGTATCTTCTATGGTAAGTAAACTTCAGCAGCATGGGGTAAATGGTGTCTCCTTATTTAATCGTTTTTACCAGCCAAGTATAGATCTGGAAACTCTCGGGATAGTTCCTGAACTGAATCTTTCTACCTCACAGGAAAGCCTGTTGGCAATGCGCTGGATTGGTTATTTATATGGTCAGGTTGATGTATCCCTTGCTGCGACAGGTGGAATCCATACATCTGAAGATGTCATCAGGATGTTGTTGTCCGGGGCAGACGTAACCCACCTGTGCAGCACTCTACTTAAGAATGGTCCTGATCATATTTCAGTTATTCTCGCTGGTATGGAGCAATGGATGGAAGAGCATGAATATGAATCAGTATCACAATTAAAGGGCAGTGTTAGCAAGTTGCATGCATCGGACCCTGCTGCGTTAGAACGATGCAATTATTTACAGGTGCTGAAAAGCTATAAATCGTAGCCACGATGAAGAATTCGAATCAAAAAAAAGCCCGGCTTAGCCGGGCTTTTTAGTGGTCAGGATAACTTACTGTCGCTGACTCGGTGACTTGATTTCTATACCAGTATTCATATATGCCTGGTACAGTTCAAGTGCGGTATATGCAGCTGACTGAGGTTTCAGTGGCTTAGCACGTACCTGTTTGTTACAGCCGCCATAACGACGGTGAATAGTACCAAGAGGCTTGTTGCTCAGGCTCCATTTTGTACGGTATACAGGAAAACCTGTTCCCTGGCCAAGACCTGCACTCAGTACATCACCACGAATCTTGTTGCCTGCGTTCTGTACGTGACAGTTAGCACAGGACAGGTTCAGTTGACCACGACGTGCCCAATAGAACTGTTTACCTTTTTCGTAGGTTGCAAGAGCTTCAGGGCTGTTAAGTTTAACAGCCATTTTCTGACCCTGTGAAAGACGCCTGAAGGCGATAGTTAACTGAGCCATCTCACCGTACTTCATGTTTTTGATTGGCTTTTCACCATTGCGTACGCGGCATTCATTGATGTCGGCTTCGATGGTGTGCATCTTTTTAGTCGCCGCATCATAAAATGGGTAGCCGACTGCAAGTCCTTTACCGCCGTTCTGGAAACAGCTGGAATAGGTTTTTCCATTTGCAAATGGTTTGGCCCATAATTCCTCACCTTTTTCGATATCTGCTTCGAATGGTGGGAAATCCATGATGAGTTCCCAGTTGCCAACACGATCAGCGTACTGAGGCAGTGCGTTGACACCATCTTTATATGCTTCTAGTGGAACAGTTGGAAATTTCTTCAAGAAATAGCCCTGAAACTCTTTCAGGTCACTTTCAGGTGTCGCTGATGCAGTTAACGGGGCGCCAAATGCAATCCCCAGTCCTGCCAGCATTAATATAAGCTTTTTATTCATAATACTCCTCCTGGTGGTCTAGATCAGGCGACTTTACGTCGACCTGATCACAAACCGGTATGCTTATTTTATGGTGGACTCAGCGCCGCCAGTTTCGCCTTTGTTATCTTTCCAAGAAACCTTAATCTTGTCGCCTGATTTTGCGCCTGCGACGCGAATGCCGACCAGAGGGTTTTTGGAAACACCAGTACCCATACCTACATTTGCAACGTTTTTACCATTGATGGCAAAGTCGAGTGTCTGTATGTAGTGGGCAGGGACGACTTTCTTAGTCTTTTTGTCCTTGCGTGTACCAGTTTCCATTGGATGCTGAGCCAGCACCAGAATTTCATATACGTTGCCTTTTTTACGGGCTTTAATTTTCGTTGCCATTATTTCAGTACCTTAAAGTTGAAAGCAATGATGGATTAACCACCACATCCGCCGACGGTTACTTTTACTGTTGCGTGAGCTTTGAGTATCTTTCCACCCGAGTTGACATAAACAACTATGTCAGAGGTTTTTCCCATTTTCACGCGTGTGCTGTAGTAGCCAACGCTAGCGCCACTGAAATCTACTGTCGTAGCCAGAGGTGTAGGGTTTTTTGCAACCATAATTGCGATACTTTTGACGTCTGCGAGAGATGTTTCAATCTTGACAGGTACAACAGCGCCGTTTTCGGCCTGTAGTGGTGCCTTGATCTTAATATCTTTACTGGCAGTTCCATCAGAGCCAAATGCTGCTTTACTTGCTGCGGCAACGTCTTTTGCATCAAATGCAGCAGCGTTACGACCAGCAGCCAATACCTGACCTGATTTAAGTAATCCGGCACCTGCTGCAACAACTAATGCACTGCTTGCGACCGTTCCTTTCAGAAATGTTCTACGCTTCATGTTTCCAAGCTCTCCTGAGTTTTGTATTGACACCTTCATGAATTAGATGGTGTATAAGAATGTAACAATATTATCTATATCACTTTCAGAAATGATCTTGTGACGACCAAATGGAAGCATAGATGTAGTAGGGTTGGCGACGCCAGCATCCCAGATTTGAGCGCGAAGTTTTGCCTTGTCAGGAAAACGTGCTTTCATACTAACCATGGGTGGGCCGATGTTGCCGGACGCAGGCAAAGCTGCAGGGAACCTTTTTGTCACAACATCATGACAGGCCAGGCAATTACCTTGTTTACGATTTATCATCGTACACCAACCTTTAGTTGCTGCGTCGGTCGGTTTTGACTTTCCGCATTCCTTATCAGTTGGTAAAGCGTCACCAGCTGTTGCAACGGGTATCATAGCAAGGTTACCCGCTAATAATACTGCAGCTGCAGCCGTAACTATAGAGAGAGATTTCCTCATATTGTGGCCTCCTCAAGCACTAGATTTATAGATATACCGATATGCGAAAGACGTTATTGTCAATGCGCTATGGCAATTATTTTGTGTACTGTAGCATACATATAACTTACTGCGATCGCAAAGGAAATATTAGTGTTTTTTATACTATATCCAAGTTTTTTAGAATATCGTCTCTTTGCGGGCCCGCTAAGCCATATTTTATTTTTGTTTTTCCAGCGTTTGCTTTGCTTTTAATTCTTTAATTTTTGCAGTAATGCTTGCCTGTACATAGAAATCATCTTTACTGCCCAGCTTACGTGCAATTTTTAATTGCTGTATTGCAAGTGGGTAGTTTCCGATCAGGGCGTAGGCTTCCGCCAATGCCCGGTGAGAGTCCTGTTTCGATCCTGCTTCATCTTCAGCATGGGACAGCATTTCATAGAAGCGAATATTATTTGGGAATTTGCGTACGGCCTTGCGCAGTATCTTTCGCGCCTCTGCATAATTATTTTTCTGTCCGAGCTCCTCTACATAATAGGTGATCGCTGATAGAGAGGATTTGTTGGCCTCGTATAGAGATTTGAATAATTTGATGCTTTCTTTATGTTTGCCCTGTTTAGATTTGATCTGAGCCTGGAGGATCTTGAATATAAACTGATCCGGTTTCTCGGTTAGAAGGATATCTATTTCTTTGTTTGCCTCAGAATATTTAGATCCTTTCAGCAGTGCCAGGGCAAGGCCGTAGCGATTAGCCAGAGAGAACAGGTCATTCTTGCGCAGCTGTTGTCGAAATAGAGTAATAGCAGCGGCTGAATCCATGTTCATCACGGTTAACTTTGCGTGAATGAGTAGAAACTCGGTATTGTCATTCTTTGCGGTATGGGGGTAATTCGCTGCTCGTGCTTTCGCCTCTGCTATACGATCGGTAGTTATAGGGTGAGTCAGGAGGAATTGTGGGGCATTGGTTTCGTGCAGGGCGTTCGCCCGCTGCATGCGAAGAAAAAATGCCGCCATATCGTCAGTGTCATAACCTGAGTTTGCGAGTACCGTTATGCCTATGCGGTCAGCTTCACGCTCAAAGGTGCGGGTAAATGTCAGCTGATTATCGATGGATCTTGCCGAGGTAATGGCAATGGCCGCCTCTGTTGCCTGGCCACCTAATAGAATTCCAGCGAGTAAAGTAGCCAGGTTTGGGAGTAGTGCTTTTTTCTGTGCACTGATCATCCGGGGTATATGCTGCTGGGTAACATGCGCTATTTCATGCCCGAGCACTGATGCTACCTCACCTTCGTTTGTAGCGGTCAGCAGTAATCCAGTATGTACACCGATGTAACCGCCCGGCACAGCGAAGGCGTTAACGCTGTTGTCCTGTATCAAAAAGAACGTAAAGCTGTCCTTTTTCAGGCCGATGCTTTCAATCAGGCGATTACCCAGCTTGTCCAGGTATTCTTTGAGGATAGGGTCTTCAACAATATTCATGTAGACCAGGGCCTGACGATAAAAGCCTTCACCTAATTGTTTTTGTTCCATAGGAGACATCACCTGGTGCGATTCATCACCAAGATCCGGCAGGTTGAAGTCATCTGTCTGGCTCAGTGCAGAGACGGAGAAAAGAAGCAGGGCCAGAGCTAAGAGTATTCTTTTTAGGTGTGCACGATACATATATATAATGTATGACCTTTTATTTGTGTTTCAAGGGGGTACTACAACCAGTCCATGGTGAATTAAACTGCAATCTTTTGTGAGACATAAATAGATGGAAGTATATCAGGCAGTCATGATTGTGTAATCTGAGATAGGCAGGCTTTTTACAGTAAATAGTGTATTTAAAAGTGAGCATGAATTAATATATATGATGCAGGTATAAATAAATAATGCTAAATGTACTTGAAAAGGAACTATTATATAGGCAATGTTCGCCTGTAAAATAGGTGAGATTATCCCAAGCAGATTTTGTATTTTTATTATCTAAATTTTTATTAATTATTTTTGGAGTAAACGATGGCTGATTTTGATCAAGAACTTGACGCACGTGGGCTGAACTGTCCTCTTCCTATCCTGCGCGCGAAAAAAGCAATTAATGGGCTGGAAAGCGGCCAGATATTGCGTATTATTGCCACTGACCCCGGTTCAGTAAAAGATTTTGAAGCTTTTGCCAAGCAAACAGGGAACGAGCTGATGGATTCTGCGGAAAATGGTGGCGAGTTCACCTTTCTGATGAAAAAGGGCTGATTTATTAATTTGATTTTGATCCGACAACGGTGAATGCACCGTGGAGTGAATGTTATGTCTGAAAAGAAACTGGCAATTATTGCAACTAAGGGAACCCTGGACTGGGCTTACCCGCCATTTATCCTGTCATCTACGGCTGCTGCACTGGGCTATGACGTGATGATCTTTTTCACTTTCTACGGCCTGCAGTTGCTGAAGAAAAATCTGAACCTGAAAGTGAGTCCGCTGGGTAATCCTGGCATGCCTATGCCTATGGGCATGGACAAGTGGTTTCCCGTTATAGGTACAGCGATACCTGGTATGGAAAGCGTGATGACCATGATGATGAAAAACACTATGAAAAAGAAAGGTGTTGCCAGCATCGAAGATTTGCGTGAACTGTGTATTGAGGCAGAAGTGAAACTGGTCGCCTGTCAGATGACGGTGGATCTGTTTGATATGAAGCAGAGTGATTTACTGGATGGCCTTGAATATGTAGGTGCTGCATCTTTCTTCGAATTTGCCGGCGATGCAGACGTAACTTTGTATATATGAATTAACAGAGATCTGTTAATTTTTTCTTCTGCGTTTGCAGGAGAGCCTAAAGGCCCACATTTTGTGGGCTTTTTTGTTGTATTTTCACAACGAAGCAGTGGGGGCTACAACAATTTTTAAAAAAATTAGGCATTTTTATTGACTTACACGATAAAGTTGACCATGCTTATCCCCACTAAGAGTCACAATAACTGATTCAAGTTGCTCAGAAACAACAATAATAAGTCCGGGCAGTAGCATTAAAATTTTTATTTTTATATTACACTTCAGAGGAAACTAAAGATGATGATCCCCAGGAAGCACGTACTAGTGCTCGCAGTTGCTGCAACAATGGCCTTACCGGGTGCGGCAATGGCAACAAATGGTTATTTTGGACACGGTTACGGTGTTAAATCAAAAGGTATGGCTGGTGCGGGCGTTGCAATGCCGCTTGATGCTATGGATGCCACAACCAATCCCGCTAACATGGTAAATGTTGGCAGTCGTATTGATGCCGGTGTGACTTGGTTCAGCCCGCGCCGTAGTTATACTGTCGATCAGGTTGGTCCCTTTCTTGGTCCTCAAACCGGTGCCTTTTCATTGATTCCGGGCACTTTTGAAAGTGATAATGAGAACTTCCTGATTCCAAATTTTGCCTGGAATCACATGATTGATGATGTAAGTTCGATCGGTATTACCCTGGCGGGCAATGGCGGAATGAACAGTGAGTATCCGAATGTTGTTGCACCAGGTGCTCCAACAGGTACCTACTATGCAGGAACTGCTGGTGTTGACCTGATGCAGCTGGCGACTATGGTTACTTACGCACGCAAGGTTAATGATAAAGTTTCTCTGGGTGTTTCAGGCATATTCGCCTTTGCTCGTTTCAAGGCTACTGGTGTGGGAAGCTTTGCTCCTTTCTCTACTGATCCAGCTAATTTGACGAATAATGGCTATGAAACATCGTCTGGTTTTGGTGTAAAAGTAGGCATCACCGGTGAAGTGACTGATGGTTTTGCCCTGGCAGGTTCCTACCAGAGCAAAATTGATATGTCTGA
>DAOVWW010000090.1 GCA_030636465.1 Gammaproteobacteria bacterium | reverse complement strand
TGGACACACGAGCACAGGGCTGTCGAATTACAGAAAGGTGTAAAATATATAGCAACAACCTGGGTCGTTTTTGCTTAAAAAAATGTATCGAGAGGCATTAAATGATGCCTACACGTAGGTCAACAGAACAGGATGAGCATGTTGTAGGTGCGAATTCATTCGCACAGGGGTGTTCGAATGAATTCGAACCTACAAAATCTTTATGGGTCAGCCGTTACGTAAAACCTAATACGTAAACCGTAAGACGACTCTTTAAGCCCCTAAAGTATCTGCCCCAAGCGTTCCGTTCAAACGCACCAGGTAATCATCACTTTGTACGTAGCTCAAGCGATCATTAGCGGCATTTAGCTTATCAATAATATCCAATTTTTCCACCACATCAGCATAACCACTTTTTTCTGTAAAGCTGGTCAGGTTTGTTATGTGGCGCTGCCATAGCTTTATTTCTCTCTGCTGCTTGGTCTTGAGTCGGCTTTGGTACCAGTCAGAATGCAACAGGTATTCCCGGTTGAACATAGAGCGTATATCAGGATGCTGGATATCTTTACCTTGATACTCTCCATCCACCATAATGTGTAAGATAGCCTGTAACGGCGGGCAGGCGTCATCAATGCTGCCATCATCTAAATATTGCTGTGCCACTTTCTTCTGTGCCTCGACAATATTGTTGATTCCATCAACATAAACATCCAGTCCCTGTGTTTCAGGCTTAAGTATTTCTTCTGTGAATACAGCATTGGGATTATCAAAAATTTTGCCCAGGAAACCGTGTACAAATCGATCAGTTATGCGGTAACCAAGCCGACTGGCAAGAACAGTAGAGCCCTTATGTTCAAAGTCTTCCAGCTGCTCCAGGTAGCCTTTTTCTATCATTACTTCAGGCTTACGCTGTTCAACTGAGAGACGTGACCAGATTTCTGGAATTAACAGGCTGATATCGTGGTCAACCTGTACATTCGGCCCGACATGACCTGCCGAGCTGGAGTAGCCCGCATAACCTGTCAATATGTAGGAAACCAGAGCATTGTTCAAATCAATAGTTGGACGCAGGGCATTGAATGGCCCCTTGGTCAAAGCGCCTTCACTGCCTGCCCCGGTAGTGGATGGGGACTTGCCGGTCAGACTGCAGACAAAGTCCATAAACAGTTCCGGCAGCTCCTGGTAATGTATAGGGTTGTAAACTGCCAATGGCCTTATACCAGGTTCTGGCGGGTTATTTCGACGCCCGGTAAGCACTGCATCAACCGGGTGACAGATTGGCTGGTCTAGTGTGGCTTTGCGGTGGAACCGGGCGCCCATCTCTGCAATATAACTTCGAACTGGATCAACCAGATCCTGACGATCCTGCAAGTATCTCGGGTTTTTACTCGGTGCACCATCAACTAATCTTGGATGTGCGGATGACACAACAAAACTGTCACCTTCATCATAGGCCTCCTGCAGACGTGCTTTCATGGAGGCTGAATAATTGTTAAAGGTTAATACATCCTCAACAATTTCTGACAGGTTTTCACCTTTTAATGGCTCGTAGTTTGCTAGAAAATTTCCTGGCTTTGCAATATCTGATTCGGCCTGACTATCAAATCCAGGGATGATGGCATCATCCGGACGCTGGAATAATCGGTATTCGCAGTTAGTTACCAATTTAACACTATGATCCCCTTTTATGCTTTTCTGGCAACCCTCGAGACAGCTCGGCGGCACTACAACTGAAACAGTAATATCGTCTTCTTTCTGAATTTTTTCTGTGGCGATAAAATCCTGCCTGACCTTGAAAATACGCCATTTTCCTGCTTCATCGAAGCCCATACGAAGGTACGAGGCAATGATACGCCGGTCATACAGCTTTATCTCATGACCCGCCGCGCCATCTATTTCATCAACGGAGATATATTCACGCCAGTTTTCACCCCAGGAATCGCGGTAGAAACGCTTGATGAGAAAGACCAGTGCAAGAATTCTGGGGGGAATGGTCGCTAACCATTCATTGTATTCATCTTTATAACTGGGCGAAGGTGTCAGTAATTTGATCACTGAACCAAGGCTACGCTTAGGGCTGACCGGTCGGCGTGAGGGATCTCTGTCTTCTGCTTCAAACCCAGGCTTGAAGCGATCACTGTAATCAGCCTTATATATCTCCTCTACGCGATCAAGATCAGTTTGCAAATCATCAACAAATAACGGCCCGTAGATGACCGTATCATCGATTGATTTGGAAATCTCTGACTTACCGCCTCCCGATACAGTGCTCGGTTTATGACAAAGCGTGCCTTCAGGATCCGTACCAATTAAACGCCAGGAGGGTGCACTGGGATGTTTTTGCATCTCAACTTTGTAACCATTCGGCTGGATATAGGTTTTTCCCGGTTGCAGGCGAATGGTTCTGGCCTCACCATCGGCTTCCCATTGTATAGTTTGCGCCTCCAGATCCATGCGTAAATCCTGGTGAACATAGATCACTTCAGGATGTTTTTTGTCTATCCCATAACCCTCTGCCTGCATATCCATTATGTCGCCATAACGTTCTACAATATTTTTAAAACTATAACCTGGTTCACGCGTTACTGAATCGACTCCAAACTCAATGCCGTGATTTCTTCGCGGGAAAGCCAGCGCGCCACCAGCATGCTCCTCTTCAGCCAGACCAAACAGGTTGGCTGAGAAGCCAATTTGAGTTTTCACTTCTTTTTTACAATAGCCATAATAATTGTCCGCAAGGATAGTAACAATGACACCGCTTTCATCACGTGCTGTTATCTTGAACGGCATGCCATTGTTGTATAGTTCTGACTCATCCTGCCAGCACATGCCATCGGCTATCTGTCGTTCATTTGCATCATCAATGTGCGGTAGACCCACTGACTTTTTTGTTAACTGTGGTAGATGTGGAGCGAGAATGACGCAACCGGTAGTACCGGTCCAGTGTGTTACATCCAGTCCCGCATCAAATTCTGCCAGGAAAGGGTTACCACCATTGCCAAAGATAGATTCTACAAAATCCAGATTACTGATCAGGTTGCCAGGGGCAAAGAAACGAATCTCCATATTTTTTTCTACATCCTGCCCCGGCACTTCCGGGCAGACAGTAGGACGTAATAGCAGTGAAATAAACATTTTTGCTGGATCGTCAAGATTTGCTGTAAACGGTATGGTCAGTAGATCTTCCGGTGGCGACATGGCTTGCTTTAACAACATGGCGAAAGTAGCAATTGGCACCGCCTTTTTATCGCCCGGAATTGGCAACCCACCTTCTGCGATATGAAAAGACCCTTCTGTAGTGCGCCTGTCGCTGGCAGGGTTGTGCAATACCCCCTGCTTCACCCGGTAACTATTAACAATATCAGAGTGGAACTCATCTTCACCTAGTGGAATAGATAGTTCTCGAGAAACACCATGGCGATCAAGAACAAAAGTCATTCCTGGTAAACGTGGAATTTCTTCTATTGGGAAATCAGACAAGTAACGTTCCAGAAAAGACTGAATCCGCTGGTCTGCAGGACAATAATAATCCGTCAACAGCCTGTTTTTCTCGCGATAACTTTTTAATAAATCCTGTGCGGTGTGGAGAAATTCTTCATTATCGCCTGCAACGATGGGCTGACCTGAAGAGGCCAGCTTCAGATTGATATATAGCTGCAACTTCTGACGTTCTTTTTCGTCATCTATATTATCTGACTGTTTCAGACCGAGTGAACGTTCAAAATCCATATTGTCTCCAAATGTAACTTTTTTGTTTAATTTGTATCTTGGCTATGAAAGCGTAAAGGACATTAGCTTCGAGGGACTCTTAAAATTAATGTATCGCCGCGCTGAGTAAATTCAATACGTTTGAGTACACTCATGCCAAGCAGGATTTCCTTGCCTTTTAAACCAGGATTAATACTGGCCCGCACGTCTCTCACCTCTATCGGACCAATTAAAACACTATCTAGCAGTGTTGAATAAGCCGTCACCGTACCATTTGCCGTGTGGTAACGCCTTTCGGGACCTTTCCTTAATGACAGCTTTTCAGCCAGTCCTTCTGGAATGGCCACATCCGTGGCGCCCGTATCCAGCATGAACTGCACCGTCACCCCGTTAATTTTACCATTAGTGACATAGTGGCCATAGCGATTCCGCTTTAGAATAACCTCAGTGTTACCCTGTTCATCAAATCGACTGTATACAGACTGGTTCGGATTTCTCTCATTATCAAGAAAATAATTAAAATAAATTATTAACATGGCAAAACCCAGCAACCAGGCCATGAACATCATCCATTTGCCGATGCACCGATTTCCCTGCTGCTGTGGGTTATTCACTTAGCCACTAGCTTACGTTTATTCTGTGGGCTGAGTTTTTTTATTTCCATCTCACGCCTAAGAGCATCACCCTTCTCGCTAAGGCTTTCAGTATAGACCAGATCTACCGGCCCCCTGGAACGTGTGTACTTGGCACCCATGCCTTTGTTGTGCTTAGCTATCCTGGCTTCAACATCAGTGCTGATACCTGTGTACAGGCTATCATCAGAACAGCGTACGATATAGACATACCAGTTTTTATTCTCAGGATTCAGGCTCAATCTCCAGAAATCACATGTTCATTCATATCCCCGGTAACCGATAAATGTAATTCGGTGGTGCCTGGCATACGATTCATGATATATGCAGACATCATCACGCCTGTTTTTTGATCGTCATTGTTCAGTGCCGTGAGAATTTTATCCCCGGCGATCTGGCAACGCTGGTTGTTATCAGGGTTTTCGACCCAGAACTGGCTCATTTGCCAGCCTTTGTTCATGTCATTATCCAGAATTGCGAAGAAATCTTCGGCTTCTTTGATGATATATTCCGGTACTTCAATTGGATAGGTTTGGTCTTCAAGAAAAACTTTCAGTATCATTAGCCTTCACTTTTTAATGGTTCAATAATAAGAGTTATTTTACAGGGAACTTAACACGCCTATGTTACTACGCATCAAGGGACTCATTCCATCAGACAAACTAGCAATTGTCAGGGGAATTCTGGACTCGGCTGATTTTATCGATGGCAAGCTTTCTGCTGGCAAAGAAGCTGTCAACGTGAAAAGCAACGAAGAGCTACCCCAAAACCATCCCGAAATGGCCAGGCTCAACAATATCGTTATGGGGCAGTTGATCAATCATCCTGTTTATAAATATGGTGTACTACCGCATCGTATTGCAGCCCCCTTCTACGCCCGCTACACATCGGGTAAACAGTATGGCAGCCATGTTGATGATCCAATCATGGGTACTGGTGATACGTATCGCACCGATGTCTCTATCACTGTCTTCCTCAACGAACCCGATGAGTATGAAGGGGGTGAACTGACGATTACAAGCCAATATGGGAAGATCAGCAAAAAGCTTCCTGCAGGTGATGCCATACTTTATCCATCCGGCAGTTTGCATAATGTTGCAGAAGTCACCAGTGGATCCCGCCTGGTGGCTGTAACCTGGGCACAAAGCATGATACGGGATGCCGGACAACGGGAGTTATTATACAACCTGAGTCAGGCGCGGGATGAACTGATTAAAAAAGACCCCGATAGTACAGTCACGCAGAAAGTTAGCACCAGCTATATCAACCTGGTGAGAATGTGGGCTGAAGTTTAAAAAAATCAGTATTTCCCTAAAAATCCCAGCCCTCGCCACTACCTATTAGGCCGATTTTATTGATTACTTTCATCACCCGCACTTTCTCAGGTTGGCCGTCTGTTGCTTTATAGCTGGCGACAACTTCATTTTTCCTGGCAGCATTGAATTTTTTATATGTAGAAAATTCTTTTGGACAGGTTTCAGCAAGTAAGGCCTCCAGTTCATCCCTGGTATCACTATCGATAAGTTTTACTTCCTTATTAATAGTGGTAGCCGGGATTACATTGGAAGGCTGCTCTTTCTTTCCTGAAGCCTTATCCATAGCTTTTAAATAATCACTGTCGCCCTGACTCCATGCCGGAACGGTAAACAGCACTATAACGATAGTTAATAGCGACACACTATTAGATTGCCAATTCATTATAGAACGAATATGTAACTGCCGACCAAAAACAGCAATAGCATTAATAAACATCAAGAATACCCCATATATGTATGTACCCGAGCTACATACTCTCTGTAACTTTCTGGTAAAGGCCCGTTGCCTTATTCATGTCACGCAGAACCAACTCGGTATTTTTAATCACTTTCGCCAGCGATGCCTTGTCTTTCTTCTTGCCAATAATGTTTTTCAGTGGGGACATCGAACGATTAACCTGGATCAGTGTTTCGCGTATCTCAGGCGTATTCAATTTTGACTGAAAAAGCACGACCTGGGCACCTTTAAACTCAATCGTCGCACGATTTAGTGCATCATTAATTTCTGCATCAGCCAGTCCCCAGGCATACAGTGTCTGATATTTTGCGATACGTTGACTGAGCATACGCTGG
>DAOVWW010000172.1 GCA_030636465.1 Gammaproteobacteria bacterium | reverse complement strand
TTCACAATTAGAAAAAAAACACTTAGGCAGATCAGAAAAACTCAAAATAAAAATCAGCCTTGATTATTCAGGAATTAATGGAGTAGCCCTGTACGGTAAAATTATTCTTGGTGACAGGCCTGCAACTATCAAACTGTGATTTTGCTCACCCGTCTAAATCGCCACACCAGCCACACTGCAGCCAGTGTCAAACTGACCACCAGGCCTAACCATAAGCCCTGTGGACCAAATTGACGATTGATGCCGAGATACCATGAAACCGGTAAACCAACGAACCAGTATGCGACTACGCTTACCATTAAAGGAAACAGGGTATCCTTTAAACCCCTAAGAGCACCAGCGGCAGACACCTGGATACCATCTGATAGCTGAAAAATTGCTGCCATAAACAACAGACTGATGGCCATCGCCCCGACATCGGCATCATTGCTATAGATTGAAACAATGAAATCAGGAAACAACAACATAAGACTTGCTGTTGCAAACATACACAAGCCGGCAAAACTAATACCTGCAAAACCCCGAAACCGGGCATCGAGGTGATGCTGTTCTCCAAGCGCATGCCCCACACGAATGGTGGTTGCTGCGGAAATACCCAGTGGGATCATGAACATCATACCGGCAAAATTTATCGCAATCTGATGTGCGGCGACTTCAACAACACCAAGGCTACCCATCAACAAGCCCACAGCGGAAAACATACCAACCTCGTTAACGAGGGTGAGAGCTATTGGCATACCAAGAGTTAACATTTCTCTTGACCGATCCCAGTTAATTTTTTCTTTTTTTGCCTGCCAAATTTCTTTATAACGTTGATGACTAAATATATAAATAACCAATAGCACGAGATTTATCCACATAACCGAGGCCGTTGCCCATCCGGCACCGACTGCACCCATAGCCGGAGCCCCCAACTTTCCGAACATCAACACGTAGTTTAGAAATATGTTTAAAATCAGGCCAAACACCTGTATCACCATCATCGGACGTGTGTAACCTATTCCTTCACTAAGAAAACGCAATGCAAGATAGGCGCAGATTGCCGGGATGCCCCATGATACCGCGTAGAGATATTCAGTCGCCACCGGGACGATGCCCGCATCAATCCCTATCCACTCCATCAAAAATGAAAGCTTACGAACTGCCAGCATCCCCAACACACCCAGTACTGCAGATATCATCAAGGACTGTTTTAACAGGTCGCGAATTGGTGAATATAATCCTGCTCCAAAATAATGAGCCACCATGCTTGAAACGGCCATCATCAAGCCAACACTGAATAGATAGACCGGTATCCATAAATTTGCCCCAACGGCTATCGCACCGAGAGCAAGAGGACTGATGCGCCCGGCCATAACAGTATCGACAAAACCCGTGGCAATCAGTGCAATCTGGCCAATAGTGATGGGTATAGATAATTTTGCTATCTGTCTAAATTCTTCTAACAGTGCTTTTCTTTTTTCAAGCATGGTGTTTCTTATAGATCAGAGGCATGGCGGAATTGATCAGGGGACTCCTTAAAATAATAAACAAAAAAGGCCGCGATATACGCGGCCTTTTAACTCTATCAGTTTCTAACTGATAGCTATATAACAATTAAGCTACCAACCCGGACCCTGCTCATATGTTGGCATAGGCGGCATATCATAAAAGCCAGGTGGTGGGCCATATCCCTGTGGAGGCTGATTAAAAGCGGCGGGTGGGCCAAAACCCTGTGGAGGACCAAAACCCTGTGCAGGCATATTATAAAAGTCTGCTGGAGGGCCAAAACCTTCAGGTGGACCCCAGCCAGGAGGAGGTCCAAATGGATCATTCTGCATTGCCATCGGGTCGTTTGCTGGCGGTGTTGCTTCTGCAGCAGCTTCGATTGCTCCTTCAGTCTTTGCTGGCGTGTCCTTACGACCAAATATACTTTCAAAGAATCCTTTTGAGTCTTCTTTCTTATCAGCAACCGCTTCATCCGTTGCCTGTACTTCATCTGTAACGGGTGTGGCTTCTTCTGTAACGGGTGTGGCTACTTCTGTAGCGGTTACAGTTGCTGGCGCGGTTTCTTCTATAGCTGGCACAGTTGCTGGTGCAGTTTCTGCAGCAGCTTCAGCGTTAGTATCAGGAGTAACCACCTCTGCTACAGGAGCAGTTGCGGCTTCCTTAGTAAGCTCAGCAGCTGGTGCTGTAACGGGTGCTGTAGTTACGTCAGTTACTACGTCCTGGTCTTCATTCAGATAGGAATAAATCGCCCAGGCACCAATAATCAACAGCATAATAATTGCCAGGTTGGACAAAAGTCCCAGTCTATCTTTTTCTACTTTAGCCGGTGCTTTTACTTTGCTGGCAGTAGATGTAGTCTGTGGCGCAGAAGTGTCTTTCAACTTAATCTTAGCTTTTTCTTTGCCATTATTTTTTGCTACAGGAGCAGATGGTTTTGCAGTAGTAGCAGCCTTCTTCTTAACAACCTTCTTTGCTGCTTTTTTTACTGTCTTCTTTTTGACAGATTTTTTCACCGCTTTTTTTACTGTCTTCTTTTTGACACTCTTGGGTGCAGCAGTTTTAGCTGTACTATCAGCTGCTACCTTGTTTTCTTCATCAGCCATCTCAAATAACTCCGCTATATAATACCAGTGATCAGGCTCAGTACTTTTACATGAGCCGCAATATAAGAGTATTATTATATAATATTATTAGAGAAAAAGATAGATACTGCTAGTCAGCATCCCGCTACCAGGGCCTGGAACTGAAATCCTGTTGAAAACGTTCGCAAATTTCATCACGTGTTGGAGCATGATTCTGGGTACCGTTCACTTCAATTTTGCATGCCCCCATAATCGCAGCCAGCCGACCTGTAGTTTCCCAGTCCATCTCATTCATGAGCCCATATAAGAGACCGGAACGGTAGGCATCGCCACATCCGGTTGGGTCTTTTATGCCAGCAATTTTTGCAGCCGGGATAGATATTTCCCTGTTATCAGTGTAAATAACTGAACCTTCACCACCACGAGTAATCACTAAAGCTTCAAGCTGACTGGCAATTTCCAGTGCCCTTTTACCTGTACGCTCTGAAAATAGCTGGAACTCGTAATCATTCAGGGTCAGCCATGTGGCCTGCTCAAGAAAAATGTTCAACTCATCTCCACCAAACATAGGCATACCCTGGCCGGGATCAAAAATAAATGGAATGTTCGCATCGGCAAATTGCTGAGCATGTTCGATCATGCCCTGACGGCCATCAGGAGAAACAATGCCAATAGTCACACCCTCTTCATCTTCCACCTTGTTCAAATGTGATTGATTCATTGCACCAGGATGGAAAGCCGTAATCTGGTTATCGTCCTGATCGGTAGTGATATAAGCCTGCGCAGTATAATCATCATCCAGCTGCTTTAAAGATTGACGACTGACGCCTTTTTTATCCATCCAGTCTGCATAAGGAGAAAAATCCTGCCCTACCGTTGCCATAGGTCGTCCATTACCGCCTAACAAATTCAGATTGTAGGCAATATTGCCGGCACAGCCGCCGAACTCCCGGCGCATGCTGGGCACCAGGAAGGATACATTCAGGATATGAACCTGATCGGGCAGAATATGATTTTTAAAGCTGTCTTCGAACACCATGATGGTATCAAAGGCCATAGAACCACAGATTAATGCTGTCATGTTGTTATACCGGTTGTAAAATTGAAATGATTTAGGGCTAACGAATTACGTGTTACGTAAATCTAATTCTTGAGGCCATCAGTAATAGTTCCACGTTATCCTCGTCAGTACTAATGTAGCAATGTACTTATGTGCTGTCTTCTTGCTGCCAGACTATATCCAGCTGCCTTGCCGCGCGTACGTCATCCAGTCGCCGTACGGGCAGGGTATGAGGTGCTGTTTTTACTACCTCGGTCTGATTTACTGTCTCTTCCTTAATTTCTATCATTGCCTTGATAAAGCCATCCAGCTCTTCCAGGCTTTCACTTTCAGTGGGTTCGATCAGAAAACACTCAGGCACCAGTAAAGGGAAATAGGTGGTTGGCGCATGATAACCCTTATCCAGCAGACGCTTGGCAAAATCCATAGCCGTAATACCGGTTTCTGCCTTTTCTTTTTTCAGTGTCAGGATAAATTCATGGGTAGCCCTACGCATTTCATATGCCATCTCGAAGCCTGCCTGCTCCAGTTTTGCTTTCATATAGTTGGCATTAAGAGTGGCGTAATCAGCAACACGTTTCATGCCATCATGACCCAGCAGACGAGCATAAATCCAGGCGCGCAATAATATCCCGGTATTGCCCATGAAACAGGACAAACGGCCTATACTTTGCGGACAATCATTTTTATCAAGCAGGGCGTACTCACCGCATGACTCAACTATTTTCGGCACCGGTAAGAATGGTATTAGCCTTTCGTTGACACCGACCGGTCCTGCCCCGGGGCCACCGCCACCATGTGGCGCAGAAAAAGTTTTATGCAGATTTAAGTGAATGACATCAAACCCCATTTCACCAGGTTTCACTTTACCGAGGATAGCATTCATATTGGCGCCATCGTAATACAGTAAACCTCCAGCATTATGAACCAGTTCAGCAATCTCCGTAATCTGCGTTTCAAATACACCAAGAGTGGAAGGGTTGGTCAGCAT
>DAOVWW010000063.1 GCA_030636465.1 Gammaproteobacteria bacterium | reverse complement strand
TGATTAGCCGTTTTACCGGTGGCCTTAGAACCATTATGACAGGTCGAACAGGTACCGGTCACACTGCTATGGTCGAAACGTACATTCGACCAGCTCGAGGAATTATGACAGCTATCGCACTGGTTTGAGCTCTGGATATGATTGGCTGTTTTGCCGGTAGCGGTCGAACCATTATGGCAGGTGGCGCAGGTACCGGTGACCGCACTATGGTCAAAGCGGACGTTCGACCAGCTCGAGGAGTTGTGACAGCTATCACACTGGTTCGAACTTTGAATGTGGTTCGCGGTTTTACCGGTCGCCGTGGAACCGTTATGACAGGTCGAACAAGTACCTTTTACTGATGAATGATCAAAGCGCGTACTACTCCAGGTGCCCGTTTTGTGGCAGCTATCACACTGATTACTACTCTGGATGTGATTTGCGGGTTTGCCTGAAACAGTGGTGCCATTATGGCAGCTAGCACAGGCACCCGTTATTGATGAATGGTCAAAACGAACAATTTGCCAACCGCGGGTTGAATGGCAGTCAGAACAGCGGCTTGCTCCACCAATATGATTTGCCGGCTTTCCGGTAGCAATCGAATTATTATGGCAAGTGGCACACAACCGTGGCGTCCCTTTGAACTGACCCTGCACATGACAGCTGTCACAGGCAAGATTCGTGTGACCACCCTCAAGCGAAAAACCAGTGGCGAAATGGTCAAACCTCTCCACTGCCTCAGCAGTATTCATAAACGCCAGGTTCGCCAGCAGAATGAAAAGAAGTGAAACCTGAGCAAGCCATGAAACCCTGTAAAATTTACTGAACCTGTTTTGCTCAGTCAATATGGTGCACTCGTTTTTAGACCATATATTCATCATTAGTGTGTCACTATCTTCCTGAAAGATGATTCATCATGGCAACGGTCACAACTTCTACCGAACCGTCCCTTATGAACATCATCTGACTGATGGCAGGCTATACACCTGGAACTGGTTTCTGAATGAGGTTTTTTGTCCTGATGACAAGCCCTGCACGAAAGCTCCTGATGGCTTAATCTCAGAGGAAATTCGGTTTCTTTATCATGATCAAAATTCCACACTGACCAGCTATTCGGGTTATGGCATTGCTGGCATTTCTTACCCAGCGACCCCTGATGCTCATCTTCATCAATATGGCAATTACTGCAGGCTGTTGAAGTGTCTGTATAGGACATGGTGGCATGACACTGCTCGCAGGGTGTTACAGCATGAAGCCCAATGAGAGGGAAATGTGTAACATCATGATCAAAATGTATTTTCTCATTCCATCCAGCCTCGTTATGACAGCTGTTACATTTCTTACCCAGTTCCCCCTGGTGAATATCTTTGTCCTGATGGCAATCAACACACAGCGATGATGTCAGACCCGGCTCGGTTTCTTTATGGCAGGCGTTACAGGCAGCTTTTTGATGTTTGCCACGCAATCCGAAATCCGTTTCATTATGATCAAAACCTGACCTCTGCCATGATGTAGATCGGTGGCAGGAGGCACAATCTTCTCCGAACCGACCGCTGTGGTTATCATCTGCAGCATGGCAGGAAACACAGGTTTTTTTTAGTTTTTCCTTTGTTTTACCAGGAATATGGCAAAGTTTACATTCCTTATTTTTATGCACGCCTCGAAGAACGAACTCGGTATCTTTAGTGTGATCGAAGCTGGTTTTTTCCCACTCACTACTGTCATGACAAGTTTCACATTTTTTTCCGAAAGCGCCTTCGTGAGTATCATTTATGACATGGCAGGATATGCATTCTGTCGCTACACCTTCAAGTTCACCATTGATATGGCAGGCATTACATTTAATATCCTTATGCGTACCCTGCAAGGGAAACTCTGTAGAACCATGATCAAAATCCTGCCCTTTCCAGTTTTTTTCGGAATGACAGGACTGACAATCCTGAAATTTTTCACCTTTATGCGGACTTTGATCCTGATGACAGTCATGGCAACTGGAATCTGCTTCTCTGAAAAGCCGCTCTTTCTTATGACACATTCGGCATGACGGCAATGTGTGCCCATCATTCAAACGAAAATCTGTGTAGTTGTGATCAAATGTCTCCGCATCAAATATAATGATGTTTTTATCTCTGCCCTCGTGATCGGTATGGCAGTGGCGGCATTGATTATTTTCTACTCCCGGAGATTTTCCATGAAACCCTTCATTTTCATTAATATCGAAGGCAATTTTTTCATGGCAATCAAGGCATAAGCTAGTTTGTTCATCCTTATCGAAAGACTGGTGACAATTATCACAGTCCTTCTCAAGCTTCGCGTGCCCACCGATAAGTTTTCCGGGCATGACCAGTTCATCCAGAAAATCCGCGTAGGCCGTTTCTTGTAATATCAAAGCGCTATTCATCACCAGGAGTAATAAAAATAATTTTCTTATGGCGGCCCCAAGAAGGCCGCTCTGCTTTATAGGTGTCATTACAGACAGTTTTTTGAGAGTTAAATCGCAAGCTAGATAATAGATTGCAAACCTTAAAGTAAGCTTAAAGGTGGGACAGAATTTTATCAGCGGTCATAAAAGACCGATTAGATGCAGTATCTGTGGCGAACATTCGTAGCTGAATGATTTAACCGCCTAGCCTATTTATAGATCAATACATATGTACTGCAATAATATGAACAATGACAGAAATGATGAGCAGGAAAAATAAGGGTATGTGGATGATATGCCACCATGAAAAAAGTCTCTCATACACCATGTGTTCAGAGACTTTTACAATAGATAACAGATAATTTTTTACTGATAAATAACATGCTCTTTGTGTAGTGGTAATACCATCACTTCTGCTAGCAGAGGCTTTTAAATTTTTCTTAATCTGCTTATTAATACGCCTTGATGCATACAATGACGAATTCCATAACTTAATACTGGCATACAGGCCTGTAGAAGTTTGGCTGACAGCCGCATCAAGGTCTTCCAGCTGCTCTTTTAAACCAGGAATAGCAACCGCATTCAACTGCAGTTGCGCTATGTTTTCCTCAACTAACCGCCTTAGCTCTGAAAGGTGAATTTTTCTCCCATAAAGACCTTTGTGTATATGCACATAAAAAAACCTGCCCAGCAATCCACTGAGACTGCCTATCAACATACTGAATAAAGCGACGTTGCTATTCATGGAGCCAAGGCTAAAATTGCTATGATAAAGTATCACCACTGGGCCCAGCACGCCCAGCAACATATGGGCAGCAAACCAGTAACGGACAGGCAGCCATCTGTGCATAAAAAGCAGGCGCTTTCTAAGTGGATACAATAGCAATAAAGCCATCATTGTGGCCCCTGTTATACCCAGAGCATAACCCAGGCCCTCCTCAGCCACCCACAAATCATCCGCCCTAATACTCCAGCCGACATACAGGCTGGCCAGAATAATCAAGGCAAAGAATGTTGAGAAATTAAATTTTATGTTCATAAACTAAATGGTCTCCTCTATACCAGAAGCTAATACACTACAATCAACCCAGTTACCAGATCAATGTAAACAATATCTCGATGTATGGGTGTTGGCCTTAATGTTTAGTTAAGCAGCAAATGCGACAATCACGCTCTATTTATTACAGAATACCTACATGCCTGAGTTCCAGCCATCCATACTGGTCTATTTCCTGATTCTATTTTTAATCTTTGCTGTCTATCTCAGTAGACAGCAAAGAAAACACCGAATTTCAGAATCCATACGTACGCAAGCCGCTACTGACGGCTTATCCGAGCCTGCTTCTCTGCATCCAGTCATCAATCCATCACTATGCCTGAGCAGCATGGCTTGCATCTCAGCCTGCCCTGAAGGAAATATACTCGGACTGATACATGGCAAGGCTGAGTTAATTTCAGCCGGCAACTGTATTGGGCACGGTGCCTGTGCGGCGGCATGCCCTCACAAGGCCATTACACTGGTATTCGGAACGGCGCGCCGCGGTATAGACATCCCTGATGTTGATCCCGAATTCCAAACCTCAGTCGATGGGATATTTATCGCCGGGGAACTCGGTGGCATGGGTCTTATTCGCAATGCCATAATACAGGGTCAACAGGCCGTAGAGTCAATTAACAAACGATGTCTTACAAACAGAAGCACCCGGGGTCATAGTGATTACGATCTTATCATTATAGGTGCAGGCCCGGCAGGTATCTCAGCAGCACTTAAGGCCAAAGAACTGTCAATAAAATATCTGCTGCTTGAGCAGGAGTCCGCTGGCGGCACCATTGCCCACTATCCTCGTGGAAAAATTGTCATGACATCTCCAGTAGAATTACCACTTTATGGAAAACTTAAATTCAGGGAAGCCAGTAAAGAAAAACTCATGCACATCTGGAATTCAATTATTGAATCTGAGAACTTGAAGCTCAGGCTTAACTCAAGAGTTGAGGCTGTTACAAAGGAAGGAGAAGAATTTTCCGTTTCTTGCACTAAGGGTGATTTCAAATGCACCTCAATTTTACTTGCCATGGGCAGAAGAGGAACACCAAGAAAATTGGGTGTGGCGGGTGAAGAACTGACGAAAGTAGTTTACAGTCTGATCGACCCGGAGCAGTACAGGGGCCTTTCTGTGCTGATCGTCGGAGGTGGTGACAGTGCTCTGGAGGCAGCTCTCAGTCTTGCTGAACAAGAGGGTACCACTGTCACAATATCCTATCGCAGCGAGGCATTCAGTCGTGCAAAAATAAAAAACCGCCAACGAATTGAACAGGCTATAAATAGTAACGCCATCAAAGTATTTTACAGCTCAAATGTGTCAGAAATTCGTAAAAACTCGGTAATCCTGAAGCAGAAGGAAAATAGCATCACACTTGAGAATGATATTGTCATCGTAAATGCTGGCGGAATATTACCCACAGGATTCCTGAAATCTATTGGTATCCAGGTAGATACTCGATACGGTACGGCCTGAATGAAAGGTCAATCCCTGCCAAAAATCATCCTGCCAGTTATATTTGTTCTGGCAACATCAATGCTGCCCTCATTTAGCTATGGCGATGATTTAGAAGATGCAAGACTGGCTATACGAACTAAACAATTTACCACCGCTGCAGAAATACTAACGCGATCTGCAGCCACTGGAGACGCTGAGGCGCAATACCAACTGGCTACGCTCTACCGCTCAGGTTTCGGTGTCGAGAAAAGTGATGAACAAGCGGCAGTGTTATTACAATCAGCATCCGCGCAGGGTCATGTTAAAGCACAGTACAATCTGGCTGTCATGGTCGAAAAAGGCTGGGGTACTGAAAAAAATAAAAAGCTGGCTATTGAATGGTACACAAAAGCTGCTGCTCAGGGTCACAAACTAGCGAAAACCCGCTTGCGGACTATCCAAAATAAGGACTCTACTAACACTTCATCCCTGCATGTTATCGTCAGGCAGGGTGACATCGAAGCACTGCAAAAATCCCTTAAGCGTAAAAACTTAGACATACTTGACCCGCAGGGTCGCAACGCTTTGTTTACTGCCATTGAATACAATCAATATGCTGCAGCGGAATTATTAATTAAGGCTGGCATCAATCTGGAAAAAATTGACGATCATGGCGATACAGCACTGCTCTTTTCCTGCCGCAGTAAAAATAAAAGCCAATTCAGCCGTACACTTATTACCAATGGCGCAAATCTCAATGCAAGGGATACAGGAGGCAATACCGCCTTACACATAGCAGCTGGCAAAGGCGGTACAAAAATGGTCAGGTTTATGCTCTCAAATGGAGCAAACCTGAAGGCTTTAAATCTGGCGGGGCAATCGGCTACAGATATTGCCAGGCGAAGAGAGAATAAGCAGGTCCTTTTAGTGCTCAACGATCAGCACGGCACGAAAGATAAAGGCGTCAATAAAAAGTCGGCGCGAAAATATGCCACAGATGTTAATCAGTCAGGCATCTACCGTGACTGGCCTGCACTGAACACTGCGGCCTGGCAAGGCAATAAAGGCTATCTTATTTTCCTCCTTAATGAAGGGCCTGAAACTGACCAGTTAGATCCAGGTTCATATACTGCCCTTGCCCGGGCTACATTACAAAAAGAAGAGGAGATTATAAAAATCCTGTTAAACCATGGAGCAGACCCGACGGCAGGGCCGTCACCGGAAAATACTGCTGCCCTGATTGCGGCCAGAACTGGTCAAACCAAAATGCTTGCACAAATGCTAGACAGGAAAACACCAGCAATAGAACTGTTAAACCTGGTGCTTATTTCTGTCAGTACAGTGGCAGATAATGTGCTGGTAAATAAAATCCTTACCGCTGGTGCAGAAATAAATGCGATTGATGAGGACTCTAAAACGGCGCTCATTCGTGCAGCGGCAAAAGGCAACATCCTTGCCACACAACAATTGATAAATTCCCAGGCAGAAATCGATTCACTCGACAGACAAAAACGTACCGCATTGGGTCATGCAATCATCAATCAACATGTAAAAACAGTGTCTGCTTTACTGGCTGCTGGCGCTTCCCTGTCAATAATGGACGATGCAGGGTTGCTGCCGATACACCTTGCCGCAAAATCGGGGTCTGTTGCCATTCTTGAATTGCTGCTAACAGCTGGAGCCGATGCCAATGCACGCAGCAGTACAGGTAATACACCGCTGATGGTCGCAGCGCATAATGGCAATGTGGGAACTGCAGAACTCCTGCTCTCGAAAAATATTGATAGTAATGCAAAAAACCATCTCAAAAATACCGCCCTGATGCTGGCAGCCGCAGCAGGCCGTAACGAAATAGTCTCGGTTTTACTGAAGCATGGCGTAAAAACTGGAATAAAAAATAACAAAAGAGAAACGGCCAAAGACATGGCGCTTTCACACAAAAATATCGATATCGCTGATATCTTGAGTTCCCATGAAAAGGAGAACAAGTGGACGCTTTCTTTCTAGCAGGCGCGAAGAAGCCTCTGAATTTTCAATACCCACCAAAAACATAGTAAAATACTGGAAAAATAGCTCCATTTTCGCTATCTTTCGTCGGCTATTTGCTTGAAAGAGTCGTTAACGGGATGATTGCCTGTCAGAGCAACCATCTACCTGCCCTGAAAACCCTCATCATGCAGACATAAATATGGGCAGAAACACACCGCCCCAGTGGAAAAATAAGACAGAGGTTGAACATGTATCAAGGCAGCTTGCCACCCCGCCAGGGTCTCTATGACCCTAGAAACGAGCACGACAACTGTGGTGTTGGATTTGTAGCGGACATAAAAGGTAATAAGAGTCACCGTATTATTGAACAGGGGCTGGAGATTCTTCGCAACCTGACGCATCGCGGCGCTGTAGGCGCTGACAAACTGGCAGGCGATGGTGCTGGCATACTCATGCAAACACCCGATTCCTTCCTGCGTGCAGTATGCACGGATGCGGGTATTACACTGCCGGCTGCCGGTGACTATGGCGTGGGAATGGTCTTTTTACCTCAGTCTGATAGCTCTGCATCAACCTGTACGAGTTTCATCGAGTCTTTTATCAAGGAAGAAGGACAGCACTTACTGGGCTGGAGAGATGTTCCCGTTGATAACAGCGGACTTGGACACAGCGTACTGCCCACCGAACCTGTCATCCGCCAGGTATTCATAGGCAGAGGGGACAACTGCGCTGATCAGGATGCATTTGAACGAAAATTATTCATCATCCGCAAGCAAATCGAAAATGCGGTTTTTGCAGCCGAGCTTCAAGATGGCAGTTCATT
>DAOVWW010000299.1 GCA_030636465.1 Gammaproteobacteria bacterium | reverse complement strand
CGTAAACACATCTATCTAT
Source organism: Gammaproteobacteria bacterium (assembly GCA_030636465.1). Taxonomy (GTDB): domain Bacteria; phylum Pseudomonadota; class Gammaproteobacteria; order BMS3Bbin11; family BMS3Bbin11; genus BMS3Bbin11. The sequence goes on along the minus strand of DAOVWW010000299.1, from coordinate 2,964 downwards.
ATTTTTCCTATGAGCAGCAAGGCAAAAGCAGCAGATATTTTCCACCCTCCTGTACCAGACAAACCTGGCCAGACCCTGGTCTGGTCTGAGCTCTATGGTAGCAGTTTCAGCCTGGCAATCGTATCAGCAGCAAAAGAGCACAACGGGCCGATTATTATCGTCACAGAGGATAACCGGCGCGCACAATCTCTGGAAGAGGAAATTCATTTCTATCTGGGGCAGAAAAGCAGTGTTCCTATGCTGAGTTACCCTGACTGGGAGTGCCTGGTTTATGATCGTTTCTCCCCGCATCAGGATATTATTTCACAACGTTTACGCACACTATCCAGTCTGCCTACGCTCAGTAACGGCATAATTATACTGTCTATAGCCAACTTACTGCAGAAAACACCACCTCAGGCCTATATCGCTGCCCACAGCTTCTCACTGGCCACCGGTGATCGCCTGGATACAAAGAAATTTAAGCTGCAACTGGAAACCGCTTCCTACCGGCACGTTAGTCAGGTATTTGAACATGGTGAATATGCAGTTCGTGGCGGAATTATCGATCTCTTTCCGATGGGCAGCACTCAACCTTATCGAATTGATTTATTTGGAGATGAAGTAGATAGCATTCGCCTGTTTGATACCGAGACACAGCGATCATCCGAGTCAGTGAACCGGATCGAATTACTGCCTGCACGTGAATTCCCGATGACCGAGGAAGGAATCAGCCGTTTCCGTCAGTCCTGGCGAGAAAAATTCAGCGGTGACCCGAAACAGTCTGTGATCTATAACGAAATCAGCAAGGGCAATATCCCTCCCGGTACCGAATTTTATATGCCGCTGTTTTTCGATAACACCAGTAGTTTTCTTGATTACCTGCCTGCAGAAACACTGGTTGTAATAGATCAAAGCTGTGAGCAATCGGCGAGTGTTTTCCAGACTGAAGTCATTGAACGCTTCCAGTCTGTAGGCATGGATCCAGAACGGCCTGCGCTGCAGCCTGAAAATTTGTATCAGTCATTCGCAGAGATAAAGAAAGCCCTTACTGCCTGGCCATTAATAGAATATGGGTCAGCCCCTGAACATGGGGAAAAAGCCTGTCATGCTTTTTCTACCCGGCGGCCTGACACATTCACCGTCGATATCCATGCCGAGCAACCCTATCAGCGCCTGTTTGATTTTCTGGAAAAAACGGACAAACGCGTGATGCTCGCCTGTGAAACCACTGGTCGCCGTGAAAACCTGAAAAATGTTCTCAATGAAAATAGTATATTTCCGGCAACAGTCGATGATGCAGCAGCCTTTTTTAACGGTGATGAAAAGCTTGCACTTTGCGCTGCCCGACTGGATCGAGGTCTGTCTCTACAGCAACCCGGTTTAATTATCCTTTCAGAAATTCAGCTATACGGCGACAAGGTATTTCAGCGCCGACGACGCAGCAAGCCCGCACGTGACCCGGAATCCATCATACGCTCGCTGGCTGACCTTAATATTGGTGATCCGGTTATTCATGAAACACAGGGTGTCGGCCGATATATTGGATTACAAACACTGGATATTCAGAATTCAAAGGATGAATACCTGACGCTGGAATATCGTGACGGCGATAAACTTTATGTGCCGGTAATGTCATTACACCTGGTTTCGCGCTATACATCAGCCAGTCCCGACTCAGCACCTTTGCATAAACTTGGTGGCAAGGAATGGGAAAAAACTCGTCGCAAAGCACAGAAGAAGGCCTACGACGCCGCCGTGGAACTACTTGCTGTGCAGGCTCTACGTGATGCCCGCGAGGGTCACGCCTTCCCTGCTCCAGATATCCATTATGATAATTTTTCTGCGGCCTTTCCTTTCGAAGAAACGCCCGATCAGGCCAAAGCCATTGATGATGTCATCGGTGACATGGTCAGCAGCAAGCCTATGGACCGCCTGGTCTGTGGTGATGTGGGTTTTGGCAAGACTGAAGTGGCTTTACGTGCAACCTTTATCGCCATTCATGGCGAGTACCAGGTTGCAGTATTAGTTCCGACGACATTACTTGCGCAGCAGCATTATGAAAACTTTCGTGACCGCTTTGCAGACTCCGCGGTCAAAGTGGAACTCCTTTCCCGGTTCAGGACAAAAAAGGAATCTGAAGCAGCCATAGCAGGATTAAAAAATGGTTCAGTAGATATCGTTATTGGTACCCATCGATTACTGCAAAAAGATATTGAGTTCAAACGCCTGGGACTAATGATTCTGGATGAAGAACAACGTTTTGGTGTGCGCCATAAGGAGATGCTGAAGAAAAAGCGCAGCCAGGTCGATATACTCACTCTAACTGCCACCCCAATTCCTCGTACGCTTAATCTTTCGCTATCCGGGCTGCGCGAAATTTCCATTATCGCCACCCCGCCACTACAACGTCTTACCATTCGTACTTTTGTTTCTGACTGGTCAGAAGACATGATACGTGAAGGTTTCCTGCGTGAAATCCGCCGCGGCGGGCAGATATATTTCCTGCATAATGAAGTGCGCACCATGCCCGCGATGCAGGCAAAGCTTGAAGAAATAATACCGGAAGCACGTATACGCATGGCACATGGACAGATGCCCGAACGTGAACTGGAACATATCATGCAGGATTTCTACCATCAGCGTTTTAATGTCCTGCTTTGCAGCACCATTATCGAAAGCGGCATCGATATCCCCTCCGCCAATACCATTTTCATCAACCGTGGCGACCATTTCGGCCTGTCTCAGTTACATCAACTGCGCGGTCGTGTAGGCCGCTCTCATCATCAGGCCTATTGCTATGTCATGGTGCAGTCGAAAAAACTGATTACGGCCGATGCCACCCGCAGACTGGAGGCGCTGGAGCAACTGGATGATCTCGGTGCAGGTTTTGCCCTCGCCATGAATGACATGGAGATCCGTGGGACCGGTGAGTTACTGGGTGAATCTCAAAGCGGCGTCATTGATGAAGTCGGCTTCAACATG
>DAOVWW010000140.1 GCA_030636465.1 Gammaproteobacteria bacterium | reverse complement strand
TATTCGTTGTCTTATACGGCTCCATGAAGGATTTGCTGCGCCACCGCCGCAAGTCCTCAAAGATTGCACAGTTTCATTCCCCAGTTTTTCCAGCAGTTCATAGCCTGTTCTTTCAATCTGCGCTATACCCTCAAACAGGGCCTGGAGCTGTGTTACTCGATTCTCTGGTACCGGCTGCATCTGTGCCTGTTTTTTCGCATCAGCAACAGGAAAGCGCTCGCCTGTTGTTGGCAATGGGTAATAATTAAGCCCCGTATCCTGCTCAACGTTCATCTTTTTAGACAGATTTACCAGTTCATCATTCGTAAAGAGAGACTTTAAGACTGCACCTCCAGAATTAGATGCCCCTCCGGCCAACCATCGATTTTGATCCAGACGATGACTGTATATACCGTGCTGGCTAGAAATAATGGGCTTATGCGTGCAGAGTTTTAGTACCAATGTTGAACCCAGAGAAGTCACTGCATCACCAGCCTGGGACGCACCGCTGGCCAGGAAGGCTGCAATGCTATCAGTAGTGCCCGCATGCAGGCAGACATTATCTGGAAGTCCAGTCTGTCTGGCGACGTCTGCTGCAATCGTGGCAACTTGTTTCCCGGGGGGGAAGACTTCAGGCAATTTCCCTTTGCCGATGTCTATATTTCTTATCCAGTCTGGCCATCGCAGGTGTTGCACATCAAATCCAAGTTTGAGGGCATTATTCCAGTCGCTGAGGCCCGGTTTAGCACTGAACCTGGCCAGTATCCAGTCAGCCTGCTGTTGCACGTAAAAGGCAGTTTCAGGCCTGGTTTGCCGGTATAGCCATACTGCCTTTGCCAACGCGCTGCTTTGGCTGCAGGCTGGCCCCGGCGGCGCCTGCTGGCATAATTCATTGACCAGTTCTGCTGGGCGGGTATCGTTATACATCAGCGCGGGACTGATGGGCTTATTCGACAGGTCGGTCAGTAGTGTCGTTCCTGATGTACCATCTATTGCGATGCCCTGCAGGCCTGCGCAGTCGTAGCGGTCAGTGATTTGCTGGAGACACGTGAGTACGGCCTGCCACCACTGCCCCGGCTGCTGACAGAGCATAGAATCTTGTTGGATACTTGCTGGTAAGCCGGTGCTGGAGGAAGCCAGAATCTTGCCGGATCGGTCGATAAGTATTGCTCTGACGCCAGAAGTTCCGACGTCAATACCGAGATAGCTCTCTGTCATTGGGGGAAATGTTAAATTCAGTCGCTGAATTGTGGCTCAGAGGGTATGGTTCCGTGCCAGTCTGGTTTAGAATACTGCGCGGTGACTGTAGTATAGATGCCGCCTCGTACATAGAAACGAGCGCATAATCTCAGGTAGCGCGGAGAGGTGGCGGCTACCAGGTCATCGAGTATGGCATTGGTGACGGCTTCATGAAAAGCGCCTTCATCACGGTATGACCAGATGTACAGTTTCAGTGCTTTGAGTTCTACGCAGAGATTGTCCGGGATGTAGTCCAGGTACAGCGTGGCAAAATCCGGCTGACCGGTCTTGGGGCACAGACAGGTGAATTCTGGCATGCGTATACTGATGGTATAATCACGGTCTGAATTGGGGTTGTCAAATACGTCGAGTTCTTTACTTGGCCTGGTAGACATTAGTGGGTTTCCAAAATTAATAATTTATTTAAAACAGGCTGTGATTTTAGCCGATTTACACTGACACATGGAACGCAATGCGTCTAAAGAAAATTAAACTTGCAGGCTTCAAGTCCTTCGTCGATCCGACAACTGTAGAGTTCCCTCATCTTTTAACCGGTGTCGTTGGCCCCAATGGCTGTGGTAAATCGAATATTATTGATGCTGTGCGTTGGGTAATGGGCGAGTCTTCGGCCAAGCATTTGCGCGGCGAAAGCATGGAAGATGTTATCTTCAGTGGATCCCAGGCACGTAAACCGGTAGGCAAGGCATTTGTTGAACTTATTTTTGATAATACGGTAGGGAAAAAAGCTCCCGGTGATTATGCCCGCTATTCAGAAATCTCCATTCGTCGTGAAATTACTCGTGATGGCAGATCAGATTATTTCCTAAACCGTACTCGCTGCCGTAAAAAAGACATTACCAATATATTTCTCGGTACCGGTCTGGGGCCTCGGGCTTATTCAATAATTGAGCAGGGCATGGTGACCCGTATCATCGAGTCGAAGCCGGATGATCTGCGTGTTTTTGTCGAGGAAGCTGCCGGGATATCGCGTTACAAAGAACGTCGCCGTGAGACAGAGAACCGCATACGTCATACACGTGAAAATCTATCCCGTGTCGATGATATTCGTTCTGAACTGGAAACCCAGCTGGCGCGATTGAAGCGTCAGGCCAGTGCAGCAAAGCGTTTTAAAGAACATAAACAGGTCGAGCGTCAACTTCAGGGGGAATTGCTTACCCTGCGCTGGAAAGGTCTTAGTGATCAAATCGAACAGGAAGAAGTTGAGCTGGGTAAGCGCCAGACCCGGCTTGACGGCGAATTAGCAAAACAACGTGAAACTGAAGCTGAAATAGAGAGTAAACGTCAGCAATTACATGATTTAAATGAGTCTCTGAATCAGGCACAGGGGAACTTTTATCAAACGGGCGCTGAAGTGACCCGGCTGGAACAGTCCATCAAACATGCACGTGATACATTTCAGGAAAAACTTCACGAAAAGACACAGCTGGTACGCGGTATAGAAGAGGCGCAAAAGAACTTTAGTTCTGATAGTGAGCAGGAACAGCAGTTAAGCATTAAGCTTAAAGAATCTGAAAACACTAATGTGGAATTACTGGAGAAAAGTAAGGGCACAACTGCAAGCCTGGCTGAAGCGGAAGGCGCTATGCATGACTGGACACAGCGCTGGGAAGTTTTTTCCACCCAGGCAGCGCAGCCTGCTCGGGAAAAGGAAGTACAAAATGCTCGAATAAAGCAAATTAACAATCAACTGCAGCAATTACAGCAACGTCATAGCCGTCTTGATGAAGAAAAAAGGCGCCTGGCTGAGAATATCCAAAAAGATAATACAGATGAGTTGCGCCAGCAGCTGGAAACTCGTCTTGCTGCCTGCAGTACTTTGAGTGAATCAATTGATGATCTGGAAACAGAAGTCAGAAATGTGCGTCAGCAAATTGAGCACACCAGCAGCGCGCTGAACGAAGCAAAAGTAAAACAACAGCACAATACTTCACGCCTGGAAACTCTACGCGAACTTCAGGATTCTGCCCTGGGAAAAAATGATCAGTCATTACCCCAATGGCTGCAGCAGGTCGGTATCAACGATACAAAAAGACTGGCTGATGCCATACAGGTAGAAGATGGGTGGGAGGGCGCTGTCGATCGCGTATTAGGCAGTTCTCTGAAAGCAGTATGTCTCGGCGGGCAGCCATTACCTGTTGAGAAGCTGGTGGCTATAGCAGGTAAGGGAGCTACCTTTTTTGAACAGAAGTTTGATCATGCTGAAGCGGATAAAAATTTACTTTCCTCTCGAGTTAAATCAGCGGACGTAGACTTGAACGCTCGACTGGCAAATGTTTTTATCGCGGAAGATGTAAACACTGCCGTAAAGCTGCGTAGTAATTTACCGTCCGGAGCAGTTATTGTAACGCGTGATGCGACCCTGGTTGGGAAAAACTGGTTATCGCTATCAGGTGGCAATGATGATGAGGCGGGTGTCATGGCTCGCCAGGCTGATATAGATAAACTGGTTTCTCAATATGAAGGTTCAAGATCTAATATTGAGGAACTTGCTGCGCGCTTTAATGTACTGCAAAAACAGTTATCTGAAAAAGATAGCTTACGGGCCGGTAAACGCCAGCAGCTAAACCGAGAGTCCGCAAAAAACAATCAGGATAATGCACAGCTGCATCGTTTCGAAGCTCAGCTGGATCAGGTACGTACCCGTTCAGCACAGGTGGACAATGAGTTAACTGAAATTGATGAACAGGTTATCAGTAATCAGTCAGAATTAACCCGCTCAGACAGCCTGTTGCGTGATGCCAGCCGTAATGCAGAAAAAATTGAACTGCAGCGTGCTGAGTTTCTTTCTTCCCGGGAGCAGTTGCAGAGTGCTCTTGAAAATGTACGGCAAGTCGCTCGAAGCACAAACGAGGGCTTGCATCATCTACAGCTGGAGCGACAGGAATGGGATATTTCCCGGCGTTCTCTGCAGGAAAGCGCCAGGCGTGCCCAGCAGCAGATTGAATTGCTGATACAGCGCAAAAATGACCTCGATAAAATACTTGCCGAGGGTGAAACACCAGAACGTGAAATGCAGGAAGAACTGGTTGGTTTACTGCAGAAAAAAGTCGAAGAAGAGACTGTACTTAAAGATTACAGGGATCAGACCAGTGGGCTGGATTTAATTACTCGTGAACTTGCTCTACAACGACAGAACGAAGACCGTGCCTGCCAGGCGCTGAGAGAATCCCTGGAGCAGGAAAAAATGAAACGCCAGGAGCAGTTCGTTCGACGCCAGACGCTGGAAGAACAACTGAATGAACTGGAACTGGATGCAAAAGAAATTATCGGCACGCTACCGGAAGATGCCGACTTCATTGTCTGGGAAGAAAAGCTGGAAGTGATTACAGGGAAAATATCACGTCTGGGAGCCGTCAACCTGATGGCAATAGAAGAGTTTGAAGAGCAGTCAGAGCGTAAAGATTACCTTGATAAGCAGCATGCAGACTTATCAGAAGCACTGTCCACTCTTGAGAGTGTTATGGGCAAGATAGACCGTGAAACACGTACACGCTTTAAAGAGACATTTGATTTAATTAACGATGGTTTCCAACGCTTTTTCCCAAAACTATTTGGCGGTGGCCACGCTTATCTGGAGCTTACTGGTGAGGATCTGCTGGATGCGGGCGTTACGGTCATGGCTCGGCCTCCAGGAAAAAGGAACAGTACAATACACTTGCTGTCTGGCGGTGAAAAAGCACTTACTGCGGTCTCTTTGCTGTTCTCCATATTCGAACTTAATCCGGCACCTTTCTGTCTGCTGGATGAAGTCGATGCACCTTTGGATGAGGCCAATGTTTCGCGTTATTGTGAGACCCTGAAATCTATGGCTGAGCATACTCAGTTAATATTTATTACACACAATAAAGTGACGAT
>DAOVWW010000225.1 GCA_030636465.1 Gammaproteobacteria bacterium | reverse complement strand
TGCCTGTTAAGTCTATTGGTTTAAATACTTGGTTTACTCGTCATAGGGCTCCTAATCTGTATCTCTTACAGAGGTTTTTTTCGGTGAGAAATATCAATGGAACATTCCATCCGCGCCTGCCAGCAGCAGAATCTGCAGCTACTCGATGGCAGCGTTCATTTATCCGGGCTGTCATTGACTCGCTGTCCTGATCAACGCCGCTGCCTGCGAAGAAGATATCGCTTTGCCTATTCCAGTGACTCCGTGAGCCGCAGTACCGGTGTTACCATTATGTTAGGCGATCACCTGGAAAGCATAGTCTTCTCTAGCCCACCTGAAACACTGGAAGCCTAGCCATACGCTAATAATATGTCCGACTGTCAAACCATCGCCTATAGCATTGAAGACCGACGCTACCTGAGTATTACCGACCGCTGCACCCTGGCCTGTGAATTCTGCCCCAAAACACAGGGCAAGATGAAAGTTCATGACTTTGATCTCACCATTGATCATCGCCCTGAAGCCAGAGAAATCATCTCAGCCATTGGCGATATCAGCGAATATTCCTGGATCGTTTTCTGTGGTTTTGGCGAGCCCACTCTACGATTGAAAACCCTGCTGGAGGTCGCAAGCTACGTCAAGCAACAGGGCGGTCGTGTGCGCGTCAATACAGATGGCCTCGCCAACCTGGTTCACAAACGCAATGTATTGCCAGAAATGGCAGAATGTATCGATGCCCTATCCGTCTCACTCAACGCTCAAAATGAAAAGGTCTACAACCGTCATTGTGCACCTGCACTCGAACACTCATGGCAAGCTATGCTGGATTTTCTGCAACTAGCTCCTGCATCCATTGCTGATGTCACCGCGACGGCAATTAACGGTCTGGAAGGAGTTGATATCGCTGCCTGCCGTCAGCTGGCTGAAGATAGAGGTGTCAAGTTCAGACAGCGGCAGCTGGATGTGGTGGGGTAGAAAAATGCAGGCAAAAAAAAGCCGCCTAAAAAGGCGGCTTCTTCAAGAGCTATGTTTTGCTAGCTTATTTCAGTCCCTGCATATAAAGAGACAGCTGTGTTATCTGCTCGTTTGACAGCAGGAATGAAATTGGATTCATCATCTCGTGCTGACGTGTACCGTCTTTAAATGCATGCAACTGCTTTTCTGTGTAGGCAGCATTTTGTCCTGAAACACGCGGGTACTGGATTGGAATACCGTGCCCTGAAGGTCCATGACAGCTCATGCAGGCAGAAATATTCAATTTCTTAAAACCACCGCGGTAAATCTTTTCGCCGGCCAGCGCCTGTTCTTCGTCTGCTTTGGCAACGCCTACATTCTTAACCGGAAGGCTGGCGTAAAAAGCGTCGATATCAGCCATATCATCTTCAGTTAAAGCGGCAACCATGCCGGCCATAATAGGGTCCTGGCGACTACCGTCTTTAAAGGCCTTTAACTGGCTGAGAATATAACCGGGAACCTGATCTGCCAGTTTAGGATTTAGTGGTGCACCTTCCAGTCCATTGCCATCAGCTCCGTGGCAACCTGCACATACGGCGACTTTCTCTTTACCTTTTTCTGCAACACCGTGTGTGGCGTATGCGCTGCCAGTGCTTATCATGCCAGCTATCGCCATAGACAAGATTAGTAATTTTTTCATTGCAAACTCTCCTGAAGATTCTGCCGGGCGCAATATGTAATTGAATAACGAACATCGCTGACCCGAAACTGTGTGCGCTTTATATATCAAAGTACACCTTAGGTCAATTTAAGAATTTCCTTATATATCCATCTATCTATATTATATAATGACGAAAATATTGCCAGAAAGCACCGAATAGCGTTGAATACGCGTAATATTTAATCGCTAATCAAACGAGAAACAAATGGAACGCCTGCCAGCCAGCCCGACATTCATCAAGGGCGCCTATACCTTGCAACAACTACCTGATGACACAGGAGTTGAAGTCGCCTTTGCCGGCCGTTCAAATGTTGGCAAGTCGAGTATCCTTAACACATTAGCTGGAGTTAAATCGCTGGCCAGGACCAGTAAGACCCCCGGCAGAACCCAGGAAATTAATTTTTTTGATCTCGGTAATGATAAACGACTGGTTGACTTGCCGGGCTACGGTTATGCAAAGGTCTCTGAAGCCAAAAAGCGTCACTGGGCCAAAACACTAGGTGAATACTTACTATCAAGAGAAAGCCTTGCCGGTGTTATCTTACTGATGGATATCAGGCATCCCCTAAAAGAATTCGACCGTAACATGGTGCGCTGGTGCACCGAGGCAGAACTACCTGTTTATGTGATCTTGAACAAGTCAGACAAGCTTAGCCGTGGTAAAGCCGGCTCGAGCCTGCTCGATGTGAAACGAAAACTTTCAGACTTTCCTATTGAAGGAATACAGTTATTTTCCAGCCTCAAACGTACCGGGGTTGAAGACGCATTGCAGCAGCTGTGTCATTGGCTGGATTTGCCATATAGCAAATAGTCCTCTAGCTTCAGCCTTCTTCAACATCATCAACATCTAACTGACCGGTCATTTTACGGCGGATATGTGACCATGACATACCTGTTGCAAGCACCAGCGAAAGAACAAACAACACGATGTACTGAAAAAATATGGGATTACTGAGAGATAGTAGCCCAAAATCAACCATCACCCAGATGAGACTGGCAACAAAAGCGAGTGCCAGAATAACCCCAAACATGCCCAGGGAACGCGCGGTAGCCCGTAAATAAATCACCCAGCCTATGGTCAGGACAACACCAGTAAACAGAATCACCGGATCAAATCGGTCCGCGGCATTGCTTATCCAGTGAAACCAGGAATACCCTGATGGGTTATAGCTCGCGAATACAAGGAACATCGCTGCGACCAGACGAATAAGGTAGTCAAAAAAGTTAAATCCTTTTGTAGCCATTACTGCAGACCATTGCGTGATTAAAAGGGGGCGTAGGCTAACAGCAGCTCAGATTAGAATCCAGTAATCTTAAAGGTGTCTCTAGTAAATTCGTTAACATTTATATTTCAGAGAACGCCCTGATAGTCTTTGACTTAAATCAAGCCAGATGCCTAAAGATTGGACAAAAACCTGAAATTCCGTTACTGTGCATCCTGCTACAAGCAGCCCAAACCACCAATTGGGAGGAGAAGGGTCGATAACAGGCCCAATAAAATTCCGGTCAAAGGGAAAGGATCTTGAGTATCTTTTCCCTTTCACTGGATTTTTTTTGCCATCCATTCCCATTAAAAAATCATGCCCACCGAATCTGAAGAAAACAGAAAATCTGCCAGTAAAAGAGCTACTCTTGCCAGCATAATTGTCAATATCCTGCTTTCTATAGGCCAGATTAGTCTGGGCTTTTTAGGGAATTCACAGGCTCTGATTGCTGATGGTGTCCACACTCTGTCCGATTTAAGCACAGATACAATCGTGCTCTACGCTATCTGGCATGGCAGTAAAGAGGCCGATGATGACCACCCCTATGGCCATGGCCGAATCGAAACGGCTGCGACAGTTTTCCTCGGCCTGCTACTTTCTTTGGTCGGCGCTGGCATTGCGATCAATGCTGCACTGCGCTTGACTGAACCGGAGCAGATGCTGACCCCGGCCCCCATTACACTGGTGATGGCAGTTATCACCATCCTCAGTAAAGAGGGCCTCTACCGCTACACCATAAAAATCGCTGACCGGGTAAAATCCAATATTCTGCGCGCCAATGCCTGGCACCATCGCAGCGATGCTATTTCTTCAATTGTCGTCCTTATTGGTATTGGCGGCAGCTTACTGGGACTGCCCTATTTCGACGCACTGGCTGCCATTGGACTCGG
>DAOVWW010000130.1 GCA_030636465.1 Gammaproteobacteria bacterium | reverse complement strand
GGTGGATATGTCTTTAGCCTGCTTGGAATTACTGCTGGTGGCCTGATCGGTTCACTGATCACGGCGGTTGCCGGTGCAGTGATTCTGCTTTACCTGGTACGATTGATAAAAAAAATGTAGAAAAGCAGGGGAAAGGTAAAAGAAGATTCTAAAGATTTTTCTTTCCCCTTTCCTTCTTTAACCTTTCCCCCTGATTTTAAGGCGAATCATCCCGATATTGCTTTGGCGTAAACATTTCACCAAATAGTGACGCGGTTTGAATTAGCAGGCGTTGCATGGAATTAAGTTCTTTTCTGTCTGCAAGGACCTGGCGAGCCATCTCTGGTTCATCCGTTATCAGTCCATCAACCCCTAATGAAATCATCTGGGACATAGAAACCTGATCGTTGATGGTCCAGACATATATCTTTTTATTGGCTTCATGAACGCGCCTGATAAAGCCAGCGGTGGCCATGCCTCTTGAGACTGCAAGGAAATCTGTATCGAGGCTGGTTAAATCTCCTATCGCCGTGGTCGATAGCAGGCCAATTTTCCAGTCAGGGCGGATTGAACGCATCTTTTTAACGGCATCGTATTTGAGAGACATAATGGCAGTTTCATTAACCATGCCTGTCGCTTCTACAACCTCTACCACGCGCTGTTCCAGGTTTTTGTCGTGACCGTAATATTTGAGTTCAATCACAACCTTTGCTTTACCTTTGGATAGCTCCAGTACTTCTTTTAGTGTTGGTACTCTTTCGGATGAAAATGAGGGATCAAACCAGCTGCCAATATCAATTTCTGCCAGTTGCGATTGAGTAGCATCCCAAATCTTTGTTCTATCACCGGCAAGTTTCATGAAATCACTGTCGTGCATGACGACAACCTCGCCATCAGCACTCTCCTGAACGTCCAGCTCTATCCAGTCTGTCCTGTCATCTATGGCCTGAAGAAAGGCGGCATGGGTATTTTCAGGGGCTTTTCCCGCTGCCCCACGATGAGCGATGATCAATACATTGTCGTTAGTCTGAATGCCACTGACTAACCAGGCACCAGTTGCCCCTGCTATTGCTACGCCTGCAATGAGAGCAATAGCAATCCGGCTTTTTGTCAGGCGGAATGAAAGTGACCTCGTGCCCTGATCGTTTTCGAGTAATTCTTTATTTAGTTCAGGGCCCGTTTTCTTATAAAGCGCCATTATCAAATAGGCAAAACTTCCGGAGGTAAAAACCGTCAGCAGAAAATTGCTCAACATCAATAAAAAGGAAAGTCCTCCCAGTACGAGTACCAGCAGACTCAATGAGTCGCTGACCGTTGGCACTACCCATGAACCAAGGAGTTTTACCGAGCCTAATACCAGGGCCCCAAGCAGAAATGCTGCAATACCCCAGGAAATAAGGACTACCAGCACATGTTGACGGTTTCCCAATACAATACGGTAGCTCTCTGCAAAGGAACTAGCAGGTAAAACATCTGTAAATAGCACCAATGGCAGTGCCATCGACCAGCTCAGGAGTTTGCGTATCAACAAAACCAGCATAATGAGCAGGACTATGCCGATCAGAACGACGGCAGTCAGGAATTCGGGGGGCTTTTCGGTTAAATAATAATTTATGTCGAATTCAGTGATAAAAAAAATTGCTATAGCACCCGCCAGCGCCAATAAGGGCAGGGTAATTAGCAATATGCGGGCCACCAGATGGACAGAAAACAAAAATAACTTTTTTAACCGTGCAGCCGTGTATATCAACGCATCGACTGTACCCACACGGGCACCATACTCCACACCAACGGCAATACGCATCAGGGCTGCCTGTTCAAAGGCCAGAATGGTAATCAGCAGCGCGGCAAAAACTATCAGAACGAGCATGCCTGCAGGCGACAATAGAAAATAGGCAATATCTTGATCAGCCAGAGCTGTTTGCCCTGACAGCTTAAGTAAAAGCCTGCCTGTCAATCCTATCAGTGGAGTGAAAAGCACAATGCCCAATGCGGTATAGGCAAGATGAGTAACAAATATCTGCTGCCATGACTGGCGCAGGTATTTAAGTGTCTGAATCCAGGTTGATTTGATATTCATGGGTAATATAGATAAATAGAAAAGACTTTATGAGTTTGAATCTGCTGATTGCGTACCAGAACTACCCTCATTTCCTACAGAATAGACGTCATTGATTAGATACAATGGGCGCTGCTTACTTTCTGAAAAAATGCGTCCAAGATATTCGCCAATAATACCCAGTGCAAGTAGCTGCACACCGCCCAGGAACAGGATAACTACCATCATAGTAGGATATCCTGCAACAGGGTCACTATAAATAAGTGTCTTAATAATAATCCATAAGCCGTAGATGAATGCACTGGATGCTGTTAGCAGTCCCAGATATGTTGATATCTTCAAAGGTGCAACAGTAAATGAAGTGATGCCTTCTATTGCTAAATCCCAAAGCTCCAGGTAATTCCATTTTGAAACACCTGCATAGCGGGGATCACGATGATATAAGACTGCAGTTTGCGAATAACCGACCCAGGCGAATATGCCTTTCATATAACGGTTTCTTTCTCGTAAGCTGATAATGGCGTCGACAGCTCTTCTATTCATTAACCTGAAATCACCGGTGTCCTCTGGAATAGGAACGCGACTTAGTCGCTTGATTACCCGGTAGAAAGTTTTAGAGGTGAATTTCTTAAGTGCAGTCTCACCTTTTCGGGAAATGCGTTTGGCGTAGACGACATCAAAACCAGACTGCCATTTTTCGATTAATTCAGGGATAAGTTCAGGAGGATCCTGAAGGTCAGCATCAATGATTACTACGGCATCACCTTTGCTGAAATCAAGGCCAGCTGTCATGGCAATTTCTTTACCAAAATTTCTGCTGAGATCAATAATAATTAGCCGCGGGTCAGATTCCTGGAATCGTTTTAAAATATCGAGTGTAGCGTCAGAACTCCCATCATTTACTAAAAGTATCTCTGAATCAAATGGCAAGGTATCCAGCACTGATGTGGTTCGCTGAATAAAGGAATAAATAACTTCTTCTTCATTGTAGAATGGTACAATCACAGACAGTAGCACTAATACCTCCAGATACTAATTTAAAAAAACATGCATGCGTTACGTAAATTTCTTCCCTGGAATAACACGCTTTACACTCTTCAGAAGGTGTTGTACTTAGTTTTATTTGTTCTATTGATCCTGTCAATTGTACCTTTTTTCCTTCTTACATTATATGCCCACCCCAGTGCAGATGATTTTTCATACTCAGTCTCATTTAGCGATGGTGATTTCTGGAATCATGTAGTAGGCGAATACCTTGGCTGGAAAGGTCGTTACTTTGCTATTTTTGTAACTGTTATGTTCCATCAAAGCGGAGACATGATAGTAAACTACAAATACCCTCTGTTATTAAACCTTGCGTTAATATTTTTCGCTCTCTATTTTCTTGTCAGAACAGTATTCGAAGAACAAGCATCATTCCGCCAGACCATCTTTTGCACTCTCGCGATAGGAGTGTTTTATATTATAAGCTTACCCAAGGTGTCGGCAGCTCTGTTTTGGGCCGATGGAGCATTTCAGTACCAGGTGGGCAGTATCTTTTATCTGCTTGCTCTGGCTTCACTGCTCAGGCTTTATCGGGATGTGAATCATCCATTACTGCCGACGTTTTTCTCTGTGCTTTTTATCTTTGCGGCTATAGGATCAACCGAAATCTTCATGATTTCGCTATCTTCCCTGGTTGGTCTGATTTTCCTGTATAAATTTTTCATCCTGAACCAAAACCGTATGCAGTGGTCTGTTGTCCTGGCCGTGACAGCAATATCTTCAGCGCTATTGGTTCTGGCACCGGGTAATGCGATTCGGATGCAATTAGCCTCTGAAGATAGTCAACAATTCTGGTTTTCTCTGAGCCGTGGTATTTTTCATGGTGGAGAAGCCTTGAGCCACTGGATGAGCCACCCTGTATTGTGGTTTTTATCTATTCTCTTTATCCCTGTAGCACTCTACCTTATCTACATCAAAGGTATTAGAAAAGATGCAAACTGGACCCGACTATTTCTGATCTTGGCATTACTCCTTGGGCAATTCCTTGTTTGTTTCTTTGCTACATGGTGGGCAGGGGCAACACCAGCCCCATGGCGGACCCTGAACGTAATTTACCTGATATTCCTGATAGGTTGGTTTATTCTTTTGTTTGAATTGATAGCCATTGTGTCAAAAAATAGAAAGCTGGTTTATATAGACAGCATATTTTCCATCCCGACAAGATTGTTGATGATGACGTCAGTAATTCTTCTCAGTGTATTCCTGGTCAGTAAAACTCACGTGCGTGACGCCTATAGTGATGTATTCTATGGTGCTGAAGCATATGATCATTTCATGAAAGAACGATATGCATCTATTGAAAAGCAAAAAATGAGTGCCTTGCCAAAAAAAGCAGCAGTGATTGTCGAATCAAACAAAAAACCTCCTCGAGTTTTAATTTATACAGATATTTCCAGAGACAAAACTGATTGGCGTAATAATGGTTATGCGAAATATTTTGGATTGAAATCAATCGTTACAAGATAGTATTAGTCCGCTGAAACCTCTATGAATATTAAACACATAAAACCACTAGATGCAGAAAGCTATCGATTTTTTCACTGCGCCGTAACCGATATAGAGGCTGCTAAGCCGTATTGGCGTAAAAAACAATATGAGCAATTCGTAGCCTTACTACAAAAATCTGCTTGCTGTTTAGCGAAAGCACTTCTTTCGAGTAAAAGTATTGTAGTTTCAGATAATAAGTCATTATCTGATCTTGCAAGTGCCATTGACGAGATAAGTGATATTGATAATCCTGTATATAGCAATATTCACAGCATACTTACATATGTAGCAAACACAGATAAAAATGAAGGTCTACGGGAGATATACAGGGAGTACCAGGGCACATTAATTGAGACACGTAAAATACTGGCGCGTGATCTGAACTATAACAGCAGGATCAGGGAAAAGTTTTACCAGACCATATTTACTGCCGCAGGTTTGAAAAAGCTTTTTGCCTTTATCATGATGCTGGTCATTCTGGTAATGCTACCCGCAGGTATTCATCATTTTTTTGATCCCATCGACATGTATGAACTGGATGGGCAGGTTTTCTGGAAATCCAGACCAGGAATCCCATTTAGTTCGAAAGAATCAAAGCACTTTCCAGTGATTTCAGATAACAAAAGTCGCGAATACACTATTGATCTGGATTCCACCGAGAATATTTTTCTGCTTCGGATAGATCCGGTCAATGCTATAGGATTGAGCGATGTTGAAAT
>DAOVWW010000327.1 GCA_030636465.1 Gammaproteobacteria bacterium | reverse complement strand
GTAAACCCCATAGATTTTGAAAACTCGGAAGGCAATATTGGCCTTGCCAATGCCCTGCTAAACCACCTGGCAGCTAAACTTCCTGTCAGCCGCTGGCAGCGTGACTTGACAGACTCCACCGTACTCAGAAATGTAGGAGTTGCCCTCGCCTATTCTTTGCTCGCATGGAAATCTACGTTGCGTGGGTGCAGCAAACTGGAAATCAATCAAAAACGTCTGCAGGACGACCTCATGAACAACTGGGAAGTGCTGGCAGAGCCCATTCAGACAGTCATGCGTCGTTATGCTATCGAAGAACCCTATGAAAAGCTGAAAGCCCTGACACGCGGAAAGGGAATCAATCAGGAAACACTTAAAACCTTTATTGAGCAGCTAGAAATACCTGAATCAGCACGCACAGAGTTACTGAACTTGACACCAGCCAGCTATACAGGCAATGCTGAACAGCAGGCGAAAGCGATTAAAGGTTAAAGAGGAAAGAGGTAAAAATGCAAGTACAAGATATTTCACAAAGCCTATAGTTTTGGAACTTGGAACTTAATTTCATGACCAACGAAAACGTTAACACAGCCATTAACAGCTTCCCGGTAAATACTCGTTTAGAAATATCGGAAACCAGTGTCCGCCTGCTAGAAGTAGCCCGCCGCAGTATCAATATTCTCGTCTATGACTATGATGATATTTTGCTTCCCTCCACAAACATAGATGAACTGGTTTCTTCTTTCCTTCGTTTACATGAACGAAACAGATTTCACTACCTTTGTTCCGAGAGTGACCTGTTACGTGAACGCGGAAGCAAGTTAATTAAACTTGCCAGACGATTTAGTAGTTTCATCAAACTAAGGCAGCTGCCTGATGGTCTTAAATCAGTTCACGAACAGTTCATCGTGGTCGATGAGAGCTCCTCCATGCAGACACAGGACCGGAAATCTCATAATTACTATGCCCATCTCAATGATCGAACCAGGGCTCGTAAATTAAATAATCACTTCGAAGAACTATGGCAGCGTTCCTCAGCTATACCAGGTGTGCATGTGACCGGGCTTTAATGCTACCCGGGTGCAATGATGGGCTTAAGACTAGTAGGTGCGAATTCATTTGCACAAGAATTCATGATCTACGGACATGTTCGAATTTGTCGAACCTACGAGGTTTGTACAAAAATATAGAGAATGTATCTCTCATAGATGAAAAAATATTCCTTTCTTCTCCTGCTGCTTTCACTTCTGCTGCCGAGCTGCCATCAAACTCCAACAGTTAGCGCTTCAAAAGCAACAGCTGCGACAAATGTAGCAAAGAGTATGATTGGTCAGCCCTATCGTTATGGTGGCCAGTCGCCCGGTGGCTTTGATTGCAGTGGGCTGGTCTGGTATAGCTATAAATATGTTGGTATTAAAATGGCCAGAACCAGCAAGGAATTGAGAAAACAGGCTAAGAAAATTTCCAGAAAGAAAATGCGCGCTGGCGACCTGGTCTTCTTCAAAGGCTGGGTGCGCACAGGTCATGTAGGTATTTATCTGGGTAATGGACGCTTCATCCACGCCCCCTCTTCAGGCAAAAAAGTCAAAATAGACCGCATGGATACCGGCTACTGGGATGAGCATTTTAAATCTGCAGGTAGAATAGTAGATTAAGGTTTACGGTTTACGGTAACACGCAATACCTAATACGTTTTTAAAAGCTCCTCCGCTGTCGCAGCAAACTGTTTCCGTTTAAACAGAAACTGAATTCGCCCTCCTCCAAGCTGCTCCCATAATACCGCGGCTCGTGCCCCGGCGAGTAACAGGCTACGTATGCGGCTGACTATATCTTCCCGCTGCAGATAATCAGGATTTCCTTTTACGATGATTCGCGGCTGCAAGGTACTTATGGTTTCACTATAAATATCAGCGAAACGGGAGAGCAAGGTAGCATTCATACCTGATCCCGATTCCGTTGATTCAAAATAGTCTTTCTGACGCTGCACACCCTTTATCAGCGTTGATAGCTGTTCAAATAGCTCTGGTTTTCGCAACAGCTTATGAGTCAGGTGCATGAGGCTAAACACGTAGGCAAGCATAGCCAAATTAGCTTCACTTTTATTACTGCCTGCGAAATCGGCCAATGTCCTGAGTCCTAGCGAAACACCAGCAGTGCCGGAGAACACTGATGGCACATCATCCGCGTTGATTTTAAACAGGCTTTCAATACTGACCAGCATTGCATCCTCATCTGCCTGACCGGTCGTAGCCAGTTGATGCACCAGCGTAGCCGACTGAAAAATACCTGCCAGCGCGAGCGTACGATCGTTAAATGATGCCGACATCAGCTTGTTTGTACCGATGAATCATCAAGCATTGGCTCATACCGCAATGATTTCCAGTCGATACGCTCCATCAGGTAACAGAGGCAGTCGATACGGATGACATTCTCATCGTCTGTCAGCATAGCTGGCATGACCGGCACCTTGAGTCTGTACTGATCCCCATCACGTACGAAAAACTCATCTGAGCGATCCTTGCCATGTTCATCCCAGGCCTCAAGATAGGCATCGGAGTCTTCTTTTACCCGGCAAAAAGGGGTTCCTGCAATGACTTCAGAAAAATTCATCGACACCAGCTCTTGATCAAAACTCAAATCATACTCTCCACCATTAAAAGAAAAACTGTACCGTCCAGGTATTTTAATAATTGATACCAGGTATTTGTCAGATCCTCAGG
>DAOVWW010000185.1 GCA_030636465.1 Gammaproteobacteria bacterium | reverse complement strand
GAAGACATTGCCGCACCTCATTGCTTCTATATTGAGCAGGAACTATCCAGGCGCCTTGATATCCCCGTTTTTCATGATGACCAGCACGGTACGGCAATCATCATCGCTGCCGGCATACTTAACGCTCTGGAATTACAGGATAAAACATTAGCTGGATCTAAGATTGTCTGCCTCGGTGCAGGTGCTGCAGGTGTTGCATCAATGAACCTGTTAATTGAAATGGGTGCATTACGTGAAAATATATTCATGGTTGACCGTCAGGGCATCATTCATGACCAGCGTGAAAACCTGACCGAAACCAAGCAGGCATTTGTTATTCATACAGACAAAAGAACTCTTGCTGATGCCTGTGAAGATGCAGATATTTTTATCGGCGTGTCAGGACCAGATTTACTGAGCTGCGAAATGCTGAAATCCATGGCACCCCGCCCTATAGTCTTTGCCCTGTCCAACCCTGTCCCTGAAATACTACCTGAACTGGCACATCAAACTCGTGATGATCTGGTGATGGCAACTGGCCGCAGTGATTACCCTAACCAGGTCAACAACGTTCTGGGCTTCCCTTTTATCTTTCGCGGCACTCTGGATGTTCGTGCAAGCTGCATTAACACTGAAATGCACATTGCAGCCGCCCATGCGCTGGCAGAACTGGGTAAACAGCCAGTTCCACCTGAAATCGCTAAAATATACGGTCACGATTCACTCGAATTCGGTCCTGATCATATTATTCCAAAACCCTTCGACCCGAGATTGATTGATGTAGTGCCGAAGGCTGTTGCACAGGCGGCAATTGACTCCGGGGTGGCGCGGCTGGATTTGGTTAATAGAAAATAAAGTATTACGGTTTACGGTTTACGCATAATACGTAACACCTAAAACGTAATACATTTTTCAGGGAACTCCTTCCTTCTTTACATCTCCAATACTTTGAGATGTATACTAATTACAAAGAATAAATGTAAAAGGAGACCTGCCATGAAAAAAATCGCAATCATCGGCGCTGGCCGTGTTGGTGAATCTACTGCCCAGTTTCTGGCGACACGGGATATCAGTCGTGAAGTGGTATTAACTGATATCCGTGAAGGTGCAGCCAAGGGTGCGGCACTGGATATCCAGGAATCAGCATCCCTGTTTGGTTTTGATACCCGCCTGACGGGTTCCAGTGATAATAAAATTATTGAAGGTGCCGATATTATCATTGTCACCGCCGGCATCCCGCGCAAGCCGGGCATGACTCGGGCAGATGTCATGGAAACCAATATACACGTACTCGATAACATTCTCGATGATGTATTAAAGTATGCCCCGGACTCCATGCTGCTGCTGGTCAGCAACCCTGTTGATACCCTCACCTACCATGCCATCAAGCGCACTGGCTGGGACAGAAATCGGGTGATGGGACAGGCAGGTGTACTGGACTCCTCACGCATGGCAGCTTTTGGGGCACTGGAAACCGGCTTATCGGCTAAATATATTAACGCTATGGTAATGGGTGGCCATGGTGATGCAATGGTGCCTATGACGCGTTTCACCACCATATCAGGAATTAGCATAGAGCATTTTCTCAGTGCGGAAAAAATAGAAGAAATTATTCAGCGTACACGAACAGGCGGCGCCGAAATACTGGCATTAAAAGGAAACAGCAGCGCCTTTGATGCACCTGCTGCCGCAATTGCTGAAATGGTAGAAGCTATCGCTTACAATCGACAATCAGTTTTACCCACTGTCGCCTATTTGCAGGGTGAATATGGCCAGGAAGACATTACTATCGGTGTTCCCGCCGTGCTTGGTGAAAGAGGCATGGAGAAAATCATTGAGCTGGAACTCAATGATACTGAACTCAACTTTTTTAACAAATCAGTGTCTTCCACCAGAGAAGAGCTGATAACCCTGAGCAAAATTACAAGCAAAATATGAGCGTTCAAACTAATAACAGCAGGCTTAATTTGCCTGCTTTAAAAAAGATGAAACAGCAAAAGCAGCCCATCGTTGCATTGACTGCCTACGATTACACTTTTGCCAGATTACTCGATCACGCAGGTGTGGATATCATCCTCGTCGGGGATTCTCTTGGCATGGTTATCCAGGGGCACCAGACCACTATTCCAGTCAGCATGGAAGATATGCTTTACCACACATCCATAGTCAGTGAAGGCGTGGAAAGAGCACTGCTTATCATGGACTTACCTTTCATGAGTTATTACAGTGTAGAGCGAGCACTGGATAATGCCACTCAGGCGCTGCAGGAAGCCGGTGCGCAGATGGTTAAACTTGAAGGAGGCCTGGATCAGCTACCCATCGTTGAAGCCCTCAGCAGACACGATATTCCTGTGTGTGCCCATATTGGCCTGAAGCCACAGTCAATCTATAAATCAGGCAGTTATCGTGTGCAGGGGCGTGAACAAGCTGCTGCGACATTGATGATTGAGGAAGCTGCCGCGCTGGAGCAGGCTGGTGCTGACATTATTTTACTGGAATGTGTGCCACAAACGCTGGCTGCGGAGATTTCCGCCAATACTGACATACCCGTTATCGGTATTGGTGCCGGAAATGCCTGCGATGGCCAGATACTGGTACTTCAAGACCTGCTCGGCATCACACCGGGCAAGCCACCCCGCTTTGCCAAAAACTTCATGCAGGAAGGAGTAGATATACAGACAGCAATTAAAACTTATGCAGAGGATGTACGCAGCCGTAAGTTTCCTGCTGAGGAACATAGTTTTAGCTGAGCTTATTATCCTGTAGGTGCGACAAATTCGCACAGAAAACGTCAACATACTATCCTGTTCGAATTTATCGAACCTACAAAACAATTACGTTTTTTTAATAAACCAGCGTCATCATCACCATCATAACGACCAGGAATAGCACCGTCATAATCCCACCTGCCTTCAAAAAGTCCGGCACTCTATAACCGCCCGGCCCCATAATCAGTGCATTGACCTGATGTGTAGGGATTAAGAATGAGTTTGAAGTGGCAAGGGCAACGGTAAGTGCAAAAACAGCAGGACTTGCTCCCACACCAATGGCTATGTTGACCGCCAGCGGGACCAGTAATACCGTGGCACCTACATTAGACATGACCAGGGTAAAGAAGGTTGCCAGCACCGCCACAGACGCCTGTATCACCCAGAGTGGCTGTCCGCCAACTACAGTCAGCGTCTGATCAGCAATCCATTTCGCAGTGCCCGTGGTCTCTACCGCCAGCCCTAGTGGTATTAAACTTGCCAACAGAAACACAGTTTTCCATGATATTGCCTCATAGGCCTCATCAATACTCAATACACCTGACAGGATCATGCCGATAGCACCGGTAAGTAGAGCAATAGACAGACGAAGATCTGTAAACAAAACGAGGAATAATGCCAGACCAAAAAACAATGAAGCCCAGCCGAGTTTATGTGGACGCAGGTCCTCGTGAGGAAACTCTGTTGTCACAACAACAAAGTTACGATCTGTCTCAAGACGCACCAGTGCAGACCACTGCGTGTGTACAACTAAGGTATCCCCTGCTTGCAAAGGCATGTCTCTGATACCTTCACCTTCGCGCATGGTTTTACCATTTCTATGCAGGGCAACCATGGCTATGCCATAAACCTTTCGCAACCAGACGTCACGCGCGCTTTTGCCAATCAGGTTTGAACTCGGTGGGATAACCACTTCTGCAATGCCTGCCACGGTCGTTGCCAGAGACTCAGTGAAGACCTCCATTTCAGCGTGTACAGTCAGGTCATTAGCCTCTACAAATTTCTTTAAATTCACCGGCGAAGCAAGAATGCACAAGGCCATTTTTCCTTCCAGCGCTAAATCTCTTGCCAGAGACCCGGGTCCAACACGTGTTTCACCATCAGGGCGCTGAGTCGCAATGACTCGAATAGAATAGTCCCTTTCTACTTCATCAAGCATTTGCCCCGATATTGGAGAACCTTCATGGGAGCAGACTTCGGTCATCTCATAATCGATGCCATAGACATCCTGAAAATACCCCATGGTTGTAGCAGCAACGGAGCCAGTCTCTTTACTAGTCTTGGGTAAAACGAATTTCCCGGCTATTACAAAATAAAGAATACCCGTAACCACCAGGGCGAGACCAACAGGGGTAACAGCAAAGAGTGACCACATTTCCATCTGCTGGTCAGCAGGCAAGGCATGATTTGACGTCAGGATAAGGTCATTCAAAAGAATTAATGGCGAGGAGCCGACCATGGTGACCGTACCGCCAAGAATGGCGCAGAAGCCCATAGGCATCAGTAAACGCGACATAGGCAGACCGGAACGGGCGGATATACGACTGACAACGGGAATAAACAGTGCCGCGGCACCAACATTCTGCATAAACGAAGAAAT
>DAOVWW010000125.1 GCA_030636465.1 Gammaproteobacteria bacterium | reverse complement strand
CTCACACATAGTGATTGCATCGGCACTTTTACCAATCTGCTTGAATGGAACGTTTACAGCGCCAGGTATGGTGCCACTTTTGCCATTGATCCAGTCAGGTGTACGTGAATCAACCAGTAATGCATCACCTTTAGTTACGTGCTGCAGTAGCTCAACTTCACCAATAGTCTTTACTGTTGGATCCAGTGAAATTGGGAATACACAGAAAGGAGGACAAGGACGTGAAGTTTTTTCATAGAACTTGCTGATTGTCGCTTTGTTGTCCTGATTACGCTGGATAGATACTTTTTTACCAAGGTGCATAGTGTCAACTGACATGATTGTCTTAGTGATTCCTACTGGCTTGCCTGCAAATGCAACACTTGAAGCGGCCAGAGCGAGCAGCATTACGCTACCAGTTAAAGTCTTTTTTAAATTCATCATATTCCCCTCCGGGGGTTAGTTTTGGTGTAAATCTAATATTTAATTTCTAGTATTCACGAATTAATCGCAATCAGGCTCTTCTTCATCGGCCTTTTTATCTTTGTCTGCATCTGACCCGGCATCGGCAGTGGGAGCTGCCCCATTCGAGTCTTCAGCAAAAACGACCGGGCTAGAAAGCAGCCCTAATAAAACAAATATAGTTAAAAATAATTTCATGTTTTTCTCCGTTGTTGTTGTCAGTCAACTGCATTGCTCTGAATTTTATTTTTGAAGCTTTTTACCCAGTAGCGAATAGATATACAGCTCACCTGACTGGGTACCAAGCAGTTAACGTGCCAACAATAGAAATATAAATGAGAAATGCTGTATAAGTAGCTTTAACGAGTATTTGGCAGGAACTTCTCTGCAATTTTAGAAAATATTTATTACAAAATAATTCTGACAACCATGACAAAAGCATGACAGGCTGTGTCATACTCGGTGTCAGACTGACAGGCCGCAGGGTTAGTCGCTGAGCAATAACAATAAAATAATGCGGTTAAATAATAATAAAGATAACCCAGGTATTACAACGGGCGAACTCCCAGGAACGTCCTCGAAGGTGGAGGCCCATTTAATTATGGGTGCTAAATAGATGAGCAAGAAAAATGTAGAAGCCCCGCACTGTAAGGATATTATCGACCTGATCCCAGAGCCCTTCGTCGTTATCAATAAAGATTATAAAATCGTTGCTGCAAATAAGCGTTACCGTAAGAAGTATGAATACGAAGACGCCGATATTATCGGAAAAACCTGCTATAACATTTCACATCACTCCGATGTGCCCTGCCATGAACACGGCGAGCATTGTCCGCTAAAAAGTGTTTTTGATTCGGGACGCCCGACCGAAGTCATCCATGTTCATTACGACAAGCATGGCGGTGAGGAACACGTACAATTACGCGCCCAGCCCATACTCGATGATGATGGCAACGTAAAATATATGGCTGAGTCTATGATTTGCCTGGACGAAATTGATAAGGCCGAAAAAGTACTGATAGGTCGCTCAAGTGCGATGATCCGTTTAACCAGCCTGCTGCAAAGAGTCGCCCCGACAAGATCAACAGTACTATTAACCGGTGAAAGTGGATCAGGAAAAGAAAAGGTCTCCGAATATATTCATCATTTTTCAAATTGCCATAAAGGACCATTCGTTATCGTTGATTGCTCAACCCTGGGCGAACAATTATTCGAAAGTGAATTATTCGGCCATGAAAAAGGTGCATTTACCGGCGCAACCGATAAAAAGATAGGACTGATAGAATCTGCCAATACAGGCACCCTGTTCATTGATGAAATTTCAGAGCTGCCTTTGCCGCTACAAACCAAGCTTCTGCGTTTCCTGGAAACAGGAACCTACAGAACTGTCGGTGGCAATACATACAAACAGGTTGATGTGCGCATCATTGCAGCGACCAATCGTAACTTACGACAGATGGTAGAGGATAAGAAGTTCAGAAATGATCTGTTCTTTCGTCTTACAGCCTTCCCGGTCGAAATCCCGCCTTTGCGTGAACGCAAAGATGACCTGCCGGCCCTGGCTGAGCATTTCCTCTCAACGATAGAGGGTGGAACATACCATATACCTCTGTCAGAAGAAGTCATAGAAGAGCTTTTAAAATATGACTACCCGGGTAATGTCCGCGAACTACGAAACATAATGGAACGAGCCTGCATTCTCGCCAGCCTGGATACCATGACCCCGGACCATCTGATTTTTGAACAATTCACCTACATCAATTCAAAATCTGAAGTGGTGAGCTCTCCTGATCAATACAGTATTCCTGATTCCAGTGATTATGACTTTCTAAGCAGAAGTCAGGGCCGACATGATAAGGATCGAATTCTTAACGCCCTTAGACAATGTAACGGCAACCGTTCTCGTGCCGCTGACCTGCTCGGTGTCAGCGAACGAACGATATACAGATATGTTAAGAAATTACGTGCTGAAATGCCTGATTTTGCAGACCCGGACTAGACGTGTAATCTCCTGGCCCGGGCCTCACACAAAACTTCTAATCAGATAAACAGGCTCACATCAGCCTTTTGAGCTGTTGGTAAAAAGCTTGCTGCCCCTATCCAGTCCTGGATCTCAGGTATAAACTCACTCTGATCCATGCTGAACAGGTCTACTGTCATCTGGCAGGCTACTAGTTTCACATCAGCCTCGAGGCACATGGAACGTAGCTCTTCAATTGTCGCAACGCCTTTATCCCGCATCGTTTTTTTCATCATGCCACTGGCCATCTTCTCAAATCCCGGGACATTGGCCATAATGATGTTAGGTATATTCATATTGATACTTTTCAACCACTCAGGCCCCACCGGCATCTTCATCGGCATTGCCGGATTGCCAAGCGGGCTGATCTCAAGATCAAGGTCTTTTCTTAACAGAGACAGACCGTAAAAGGTAAAAAATACCGACACATCCCAACCTAAGGCCGCGGCGGTAGAAGCCAGTATGAAGGGTGGATAGGCCATATCCAGAGTTCCTTTTGTCGCAATGATGATCATTGAAGGCACATGCTCTGCCTCTTTTTGCGCCATGCGTTCATCAAACCATTGATTAAATAAATCTCTGTTTACTTCTGGTTCCAGTACTCTTGCTGCATTTGCCATGATAATTCTCCTGTTAGCCCTTACGGATAATGAAGGTAAATTCACCGTTCTCAGAATTATTTTCCAATAACTCATTTCCCGTTTGTGTACAAAATGCATCGATGTCTTTCACTGAACCCGGATCAGAAGATATCAGGTGTAAAGTGTCACCTGATTCAAGTCCATTCAGTGCCTTCTTGGTGCGCAAAATTGGCAAAGGGCAGTTAAGACCACGTGCATCCAGTGTTGCTGTTGCTTCAGTATTCATTTTAAAATCCTCATCAACAAGATGACCGGTCGGTCAAGTATTTAAATAAATAAATGGATGAAATATTCCACTTATCAGTCTTACTACCAATATTTATCACTGGCCTACAATCAATAATAGACTGGTCGGTCAATTGTTTGGACAAAATATTGCTTAAGTAATTCATTTGCTAATGTGTATTGTTTTCTATGCGGATATTTTTTAGAGCAGAACCCAGACGGTATATTACTTCAGGGTCATTCTCTGCTTTGGCCAGGAGTATCATTCCTTCTAAATAGGCCAGCATGGCTTCTGCCGTCACTTCGGTATCGACTGGTTCAATCATGCCCTGCTCTACCGCTTCATCTAGCGTATCTTTGAATCGTTCCTTTGCGGAGGTGAAAACTGCATTTAATTTGGCCCGTAGTACATCATCCTGAGTACTGATTTCTAATGCCAGGTTGCCAAACAGGCAACCGGGGATATGGCCATTTAAATCCTTATTAGATTTCTGCCAGTAGTAGGCCGCATCGATTACGTAATCGATACGTTCCATCGGTGGTAAAGCAGGATCAAAGGCCTCGGCAACAAAGCCATTTGCCCAATCCAGGGCAAACTCATCGATAACAGCCAGAACAAGATCTCTTTTAGAGGGGAAAAAGTGGTAGAAGCTGCCTTTCTGAATAGATGCCATGTCACAGATTTCTTTAATGCCGACATCCGCGTAACTGCGGTGATGAAAACGGGATTTCGCCACTTCTATTATTCTTTCACGGGTGTCGTTAATATTATTCATGCCCCAACTATAGTTGACCGACCGGTCTATTGCAAGATAACTCTTTAATTAAATACTAATTTAGCCCTAGCACATCATCCATGGTGTACAGGCCTGCCGGTCTCCCCGCCAGCCATTTGGCAGCGCGTACGGCGCCGTTAGCAAAGGTCGCCCGGCTGGATGCCTTATGGGTAATCTCAATACGCTCCCCTTCTGAAGCAAACATTACGGTATGCTCACCGACAATATCACCTGCCCGTATGGTTGAAAAACCAATAGTTGTACGATCCCTTTCACCAGTGTGCCCCTCTCTGCCATACACCGCACAGTCATCCAGGTTTCTATCCAACGCCTCAGCAATGACGTCCCCCATTGCTAAAGCCGTGCCTGAAGGTGCGTCGACTTTATGGCGATGATGGGCTTCAATAATTTCAATATCGACTGAATCACCAAGAACCTTTGCTGCCGTCGCCAGTAATTTGAAACAAAGATTTACCCCAACACTCATATTGGGGGCAAAAACAACAGGGATAGATTTGGCCGCATCAGAAATTCTCTGTTTTTCCTCTACTGAGAAACCGGTAGTGCCGATAACCATGGCCTTGTTATGTGCGATACAATAATCAAGATGGTTCATCGCTGGTTGCGGGCGGGTAAAATCTATCAATACATCAAAATTTTCAGGATCAGCTGTTGCAGCGATAGCCACACCATTTGCATCAATTCCTGCCAGCTCACCACTATCACGCCCCATCGCCTTACTGTCTGGATGCTCAGTCGCAGCACCTGTCTCTATACCGCCTGCTAAGTGGCTGGCTTTGACCAGTTCCTGCCCCATGCGACCGGCCGCACCGGGAATAGCTATTTTTATCATTTTGTATCATTCCGTTTTAGATTATTTAGGACTTAAGTGATTTATAACCGCCAATTAATAGTAGCAAACTTAATCATCTTTATGATCGTGTTTATTTTCTTCAGCAAACTGTTTCAATGACTCCTGTACTCGTGCATTGAAGCTGCCTGCAGGGAACTCTCGCCTGTTATTCTCTGAACCTGAATCCATATCGGTAAACAACTCAATAACATCATCGAGTGCCGACACAGCGTAGAGTGTAAAACTGCCATCTGCAACTGCCTGCACGACCTCTTCATCGAGCATCAGGTCTCTCAAATTTGTTTTGGGAATCACAACCCCGGCATCCTGTACACCCTGTCCCTTGCAAAGATGGTAGAAGCCCTCTATCTTTCTATTGATGTCACCAATACATAAAATCTGACCACGCTGATCAATAGAACCGGTAATAGCCAGACTTTGTTTTATTGGGACTTCCGTAATAGCAGAAAGTATCACCAT
>DAOVWW010000332.1 GCA_030636465.1 Gammaproteobacteria bacterium | reverse complement strand
TCTCGATGAGACCGGTCGTTTTTACCGTTGGCAGGAGAGTGATGCACATATCCTGATGAAGGTAGAAACGCACAATCACCCGACTGCCATCGCCCCTCATCCCGGTGCAGCAACGGGTTCTGGTGGTGAGATCCGCGATGAAGGCGCAACCGGACGAGGCAGTAAACCCAAGGCAGGCCTGTCTGGTTTTAGTGTTTCTAATCTGAGATTGCCGGGTGATGTGCAGGCCTGGGAAAAAGATTATGGCAAGCCTGAACGTATCGCTAGTGCGCTGGATATAATGCTGGAAGGGCCGATAGGTGCTGCTTCATTTAATAATGAATTCGGCCGTCCGAATATCTGTGGTTATTTTCGCAGCTATGAACAGGCACTGCCATCAGGAGAAGTGCGCGGCTACCATAAGCCAATAATGCTAGCCGGTGGACTGGGTTCTATCCAGTCTGAGTTTACTGAGAAATCTAAAATACCTCCCGGTACTCGAATTGTCGTTCTGGGTGGCCCTTCAATGTTAATTGGTCTCGGTGGCGGTGCCGCCTCAAGCATGGCCTCAGGTTCCAGTTCAGAAGATCTGGATTTCGCCTCGGTACAGCGCAGTAATGCAGAAATGCAACGACGTTGCCAGGAGGTAATTAACCGCTGCTGCGAGAAGGGAGAAAATAGCCCGATACTCTCCATACATGATGTCGGAGCCGGTGGCATATCCAATGCGTTGCCGGAACTGGTCGATGACTCCGGGCGTGGCGGAAGTTTTAACTTACGCGATGTCCTGAATGATGAGCCCGGTATGTCGCCGATGCAATTATGGAGCAACGAATCGCAGGAGCGTTATGTGCTTGCTATTAGCAATGAGCACTGGTCTGCATTTACGGAGATTTGTGAGCGCGAACGTTGTCTGTATGCTGTCGTGGGGTCGGCAACGGAAGAACGTGAACTAAAGTTGCATGATGAGTATTTTGCAGATACAAAAAATGATGATTCTACTGCCTGTCGTGATCTCGCCTGGCCGATTGATATGCCTATGGATGTGTTGTTAGGCAATCCGCCCAAAATGCTGCGGGATGTTAAACGTCAATCTGCAGATTTGAAGGTGTTCAGCACCGACACTGTTGATCTGGCTGAAGCGGCGGCACGGGTGCTTAGATTACCCACCGTAGCGAGCAAGTCTTTCCTTATTACCATCGGTGATCGCAGTGTGACGGGACTGGTCTGTCGTGATCAGATGGTAGGTCCCTGGCAGGTGCCGGTTGCTGATGTAGCGGTGACGGCAACTAACCTGAAGGCTAATACCGGCGAAGCGATGGCAGTTGGAGAGCGTACTCCTCTGGCCCTGATTAATGGTCCCGCCAGTGGGCGCATGGCAATTGGTGAAGTCCTGACTAATATAGCGGCCTCACGTATCAACAATCTTTCTGATATTAAACTATCCGCTAACTGGATGGCGCCAGCTGGTCATCCGGGCGAAGATGCCAATCTATTTGATACCGTGCAAAGCATTGGGATGGACCTGTGCCCGGCTCTGGGCCTGTCGATTCCTGTAGGTAAGGATTCTATGTCTATGCGATCAGTCTGGCAGCAGCAGGGTGAGGAACACTCTGTTACGGCTCCATTGTCATTGATCATTTCGGCTTTCTCCCCGGTGCTGGATGTCCGTAAAACACTTACCCCTCAATTAGTATTTGATCAGGGTGAAACTGACCTGCTATTTATTGATTTAGGACGCGGGCAGAACCGTATGGGCGGATCCAGCCTGGCTCAGGTTTATGGCGAACTCGGAAATGAGAGCCCTGATCTTGATCAGGCTGCAGAGATGAAAGGTTTCTTTAATGCTGTGCAGCAGTTGAATGAAGCCGGATATTTGCTGGCCTATCATGATCGCTCCGATGGTGGCCTGTTTGCCTGTTTGCTAGAGATGGCTTTCGCCGGACATTGCGGGCTGGCGATCACTCTCGACACACTGGGTAATCATTCCGCCAACATCCTTTTCAATGAAGAGCTTGGTGCAGCAATACAAATACGCAGAAAGGATCTTGAGCAGGTGCTTGCTGTTTTTGCAGAAGCCGGTCTTTCAGAAGATACTCATGTCATCGGCACAGCGATTAGCCGAGATAAAGACAAAGGAGATGAAATTACATTCTCCCTCGCTGGGACAGTCTGTTTACACGGGTCACGCACTGAATATCACCGGCTCTGGTCAGAAACCAGTATGCGCATACAGGCCTTGCGTGATAACCCTGATAATGCCAAGCAGGAATATGATCAGCTGCTGGATAAAACTGACCCGGGGCTGAATGCTCAGCTGAGCTATGATCCTGCCGATGATATTTCTCTGCCCTATATCAATAGTGGCACGCGCCCCGCTATGGCGATCTTGCGAGAGCAGGGCGTCAACTCACAGCTTGAGATGGCGGCTGCTTTTGATCGAGCGGGGTTTGATACCATTGATGTCACCATGAGTGACATCATTGCAGGGCGAGAAAATCTGGAATCGATTCAGGGAATAGTTGCCTGTGGCGGTTTCTCCTATGGCGATGTCCTGGGTGCCGGTGGTGGCTGGGCAAAGTCCATTCTGTACAATAATCAGGCACGAGATGTATTCAGCCGGTTTTTTGATAAACAGGACAGCTTTGCACTGGGGATCTGTAACGGCTGCCAGATGATGGCT
>DAOVWW010000047.1 GCA_030636465.1 Gammaproteobacteria bacterium | reverse complement strand
TCACCATTACGCGATATTTCACTGTGTACAGGTTTGTATTTGTCCGGACAATCTACAAATTCTGTATGCTGTCCCTTATAACCCACTCGCTGGCGTTCAAACAGAGACGAAAATAGCATTACCTTTTCCTGAACTAACTGTTTAGCGACATCCGAACTAATTTGTTTTATCTCAGTTATTTCCAGGTGTTCGTGAGATGAACTGAACTCATAAAAATCAATTTTATCTGTCAACGCACTATGCTTTACATTAAACCCGAACCGAGCATTAAGCTGGATAGAATTATTCTCTGAGTATAAATATGTAAAGAATATTAATGAGCAAAAAATCAAAATAATAAGCAAAATTTTAAGATAAATTTTTCGCATATACTTAAACCAGTTAAACTGTTATTTACTCCAAAGCATCTTTTATTAAAGCCGATTTATATTGTAAAAGCAGTGCTGCAAGTTTACGTGACAGCCCCGGCTCCTGGTCCAGAAGGTCTACCTTCTCTCCAGGGTCAGCATCTAAATTATACAGCTTTTCAAACCGTCCGTACTGAACGATATATTTCCAATTATTATACCGTATGTACTCATCGAAGCCGTTGCGCCCAAAAAATACTCTATCATCATCTATGTTACCTGAAATCGGCAGATCATAGGTTTCTACGGGAACCGGATATTCAGCGTTCACTCCAACTATTTTCAATACACTGGGCACCAGGTTTAGCAGTTCGACCGGTTGTCGAACATGAATAGCCTGTTCCAGTCCAGGCATACGGATCACTAAAGGGACATTCACTGATGCCTGATAGGCTGTTCCATGGTTATATATTTCGTTGTCACCCAGTCCAGTACCATGATTCGCGTAAAAGACAATAATGGTTCGATTGAGTAAATCTTCGCTAAAGGAATCAAACAGTTTCCTGATAACTGAATCACCGTAAATCACCTGTCCGGTGTAGATCCCTCGTTCAGCTCTGCGCTTTCTTTCTGCTGTTAGTTTTCTCTTTGTTTTTAATAAAATACCTGATCTTTTCTCACTGCCTGAAGTTTCATAAGTATAGGTCTTTATTCTACTGTCTGTAGGAATAGGAATATCCGAATCAACAGGCCGCCGAGATTGATGGTTATGCAGATAGGTTGACCGAAACAGCAGAAAAAACTTCTCATTCTTTGTGTTCTCAAGGCTGGATTTGACTATTTCTAACATATCCTCAAACAATAAGTCTGATGACCACTGTGATGCTTCAACAAAATCACGGTCAAGGAACACCGCTTTACCAGCTCTGCCTCCCTGGTTAATACTGATTGTCTTATACCCAGCCTCATTTAATATCTTTGCAACAGAGGTTAACCCCCTCAGCTCTTGCTCTATCGCTAACTTTTTTTCTGCGCTCTGGCTGCTGAATTGATCAATAATTATCGGGCGTATATTTATTTTATGCGCAGGAGTCACTGTCAGTACGGCTGTATTACTAAGAAAAGTCTCACCAGCAGGGGCAGTGACATCGTGGAAGATAATTGATTTTGAGAAAAACCGGTCTAAATTTGGCGTCAGACTACTGTTACCCAGTATACCCGTGAATTCTGGTCGGAATAACTCGATATTAAGGAATATAATATTGCAGTCGCGGCACTGCAGACCCTCTGTTTGATTTTCTTTTGCAAAGGATGCACTACTTGTGATGAAGGCAAGCACACCGAAAAGGCCGCAGCGGAAAATATTCAGCATTGGCCTCAGGTCATACAAATAACGTGTTCCAGGTATTTTCAAGTGCCGTTTTTCATTGCGGATGAGTGTGCCAGTTCTTCCCTTAAACCTACAGCATCGATGTTTTCTTTTTCAACAGTAAATATATCGCCAACACCTTTTATGACAATGAAATAATCGCATAGTTTTACCGCTTCATCTGGATCATGAGTAACAATAATTGCATTGGTCTGATTCTTTTCCAGGGTGCTTTTAAAATACTCGCGAACGGATACACGTGTTGAATCATCAAGTGCAGAAAATGGCTCATCCATCAATATACACTGTGGCGTAACAGCCATAGCACGAGCAAGTCCAACGCGCTGCTGCATGCCGCCTGACAGTTCGTATGGATACTTCCTGGCACATTCAGTCAGCCCCATCGCATTTAGTAAGTTATCCACTTTTTCACGACGATCGACTTTATTCCACTTTTTCGCACGCAGGCCTAATTCGATATTTTTTGACACATTCTTCCATGGAAAAAGGTTGTGGTCCTGAAATACAACCGGACGATGACTGGAAGGACCTTTTACGATTTTACCATGGACACAGATTTTGCCCGTTGACGCAGTGGTAAAACCGGCAATCAGGCTCAATAAGGACGTCTTCCCGATTCCACTCGGTCCTAAAATCCCGACGATCGAAAAACTCCTGGAAACAGAGATATTCAGTTCACTAAACAATGGGTTAGCATTATGCCCAAAAGATAAGTTTTCTATTTTTAGCCAGCTGTCCATAATCTCTCAGGAGCGCCAGCCATTCAGGTAGTCTGCCACCGATTCAAGAAGCACATTGCTTAAATACCCTAACAGGCCGATAGCAAGCAGGTAAACATACATACGTGATATCTCCAGGTTCTGGCTAAACAACTGAATGCCATATCCAAGACCGCTGGCAGCGCCCATCATCTCGGCTGCGACAACACAAAACCATGCAAGACCCACCCCTAAACGCAGACCATGAGCAATGTCCGGTAATGCGGATGGAATAATAATATCTGTAAGCAACAATCTCCGTGTGCAGCCGAGGCTGGCTGCGGCATGCAGGTGCGAAGGGTTCACATTTCGTATCCCTTGCACCATTCCAAGCCAGATGGGGAAGAAGGCTCCCAGGGCCACAATAGCAATCGCAGGTTTATCACCAACGCCAAAAGCTATCAGTGCCAGTGGCACCCAGGCAATAGGAGGAACAGGCCGAATGATTTCAAATCCACCCGCAATATAATCCGGAAACGTTTTCCAGTACACAGCGATGAAACCCATAAAACTTGCCAGAAGAAAGCTCAGGCAAACTCCAACGACTACACGGTAGAGGCTGGCAAGGACATCGTCTATTAGCCAGCCGCGTTGCGCCAGGTCAGCCAGGCTTGCTATTACCTCTTTAAGCGGCGGTAATAGCACTCCTGCAGTTGGTTCTACTAATACCCAGGCCAGAAATAATATCATCAGTCCGGTCAGTGAGCGTAGCAATTTCATATGCTGCCGGTATGTTTCCTAAACGCCCCAGACCAGACCGTTTTACCTGGCCTTTATCCCGCTTGACTCAGAGATACCGGGATCATCTTCTAGCAGAGACTGCATTATCGTGGTATCAATTTGTGCAGGAATATCAAGCGGTGTCTTGAGTATATTGCGACCGAGGAGATACTTTTGGGCTTCATGAAGCACCTTAATATCTCCTTCATCAAAGAGAAAACCCTGCTCAGCAGGTTTCGCTGTCCAGCGGTTCGGTTCTATCGATGCCGCTTCATCCAGCACAGCATCACTGACATTTAGGCGTGATTGTTTTGAAAACTGCTGGTTTACGACTTCTGGGTTTTTCGCGTAGTTGTACCAGCTCATACGAAACGCCTGGAGGAAGCGTTTGAGATCATCTTTACGCTTCAGCATTTCAGGAGAAGCTACAACAACAGAGACTACTTTGCCACAGTTGAGCATACGAGCTTTTCCCTGCTCCTGAAAAACGGCCGGCAACGGATCAAAGCCAAACAAAGCATCGACACCTGTCCATGCTTTATCACTACCCTCTCTAGATAACAGAGCCGACTGCTGTGCCATATCCAGTTTACCTATTCGTAAACCTTCAATATCGACTGACGCATCCCGCAACCCCTGCATGGCAACTCTTTCTGCAGCCGCACCGACGGGTCCCATTACCTTCTTACCCTCCAGCTGTTTTAATTCCTGAATTGAAGATTTACTGGGCACATAAATACAGACGCGGTTATACATCATACGCGATACAATCCGATAACCGGGTTTTTTTGACATTAAAACAAGTGCAGGGTGATCTGCAGTCAACAGTATATCTACTTCACCGGCGATGGCGGCCTTGTTAAGAGGCCCTCCATATGAAAAACCGATGTAATCAATGTCGAGGTCATTCAGCTGTGGAATATTTGTATGCTGCAGTCCCATGACCAGCTGACCCTGAGTTGCCCAGGGCACCTGCCAGCCGAGACGAATCTTTGTATCATTTGCTGTAGCTGTAGCGGAGATTAACATGGCCAAAATAATGGCACTGATTTCAAAAATATTGCGCATTGTTTTCCTCTTCTGGTGAAATTTAGCAGTAAATAATTATCTGTCAGGCGACCTTATTTTTTTGCTTTTGGAAACATTCAGACTTTCAGGAATGCCTCTCCTTGCCTTTCCATAAATATGTGTTTCAATGTTAACATAGTATAAACAAAATCATTATTATTGACATATGAACCAGGTTATTTCTATCCAGCATTTCAGAGAATTTGAAGCTTTTCTTGACAGAAAACTTTTTTTTATTGTCGGCATGCCAAAATCGGGAACCACCTGGGTTCAGCATATCTTAAACAACCACAGCGATACTGTTTGCCGTGGTGAATCTCATTTTTTCGATATCCTTTTTCCGCAAATTCAGCGCTGTTTTCAACACTATAACAAGGAAATACTTCAGCAGGGTGGAATTGTCGCTCACCTTGAAGAATACGGTGGTCACGTAGAATCCCTGAATTATAAAATTGATGATATGCACCTGGTGTTGCTCTACAGTATATTTACCATGTTCCAGAAGTGGGTATCTACGAATAAAGACAGCCTTATACTTGGTGAGAAAACTCCAGATACAATTCGCCACCTCACCCTACTGACGTCACTATTACCCCAGGCAAAAATTATCCACGTAATTCGTGATGGCAGAGACTGTGCAACATCTGGCTGGTTTTTCAATACCAGCGGGATGAAAGAAAATCATGTACCGGCACGAAGTTTTGATGATCATATCTGCAGATTTCTCAAGCAGTGGAAAAGTAATATCTCAGTAGCGCAAACTGTCGGTGAAAACCTCGGCAATCGATATTTCGAAGTAAAATACGAGGATTTACTGGAGCAGCCCAACCGTGAAGTTACCCGGCTTTGCCACTTCCTCGGTGCAAATGAAGATGAGCAAACAATTGAGAACTGTGTCTATAGCGCACGTTTTGAGAAAATGGGCGATGGACACCAACAGGGCGAGGATCAGAAAACTGCTTTTGTACGTAAAGGCATAAGTGGTGACTGGAGGAACCACTTTAGCAGTGCGCTAAACAAGCGTGCCTGGGCTATAGCAGGCGATTTGCTTGAATCATTAGAATATTCTCAGTCATGAATGAAGGTCAATACAATGCCCACAGTTTCAGAGATAAGCTTGATGTACTGTTGGGAAATCTGACAAAATTTCAAGATCAGCAATTGTTTTTTCTTGGCGGATTTATCAAATCAGGGACTACATGGATAGAACGCCTGCTTGATACGCACCCGCAGGTGGCCTGCAAGGGTGAAGCCCATTTTGCCAGCCTGCTTGAACCAGCCTTAAGATCAGCAATTGTTAAATACAATTCAGTTATACCAGAGAGAGGAAACTGGAAGCGATTAAACGATGAAGGAGTGGAAAGTACACAGACATCTGATTACAGTTACCTCGAGCAGGATTTTGATAATATTTCCAGGCTCAGCATACAATTACTGATGTCAAAATGGTCAGGTAATTCAAGTATTCGTGCTGTCGGTGAAAAAACCCCGAATAATGCCCAGTATTTTTACCGATTTCATCAACTCTTCCCCAATGCTAAATTTATCTATATTGTACGAGACATCCGCGATGTTATCGTATCAGGATGGTTTTTTAATCTGGCACTGGATTCAGAAGGCACGATAAGCAAATACAGTACCATTC
This sequence comes from Gammaproteobacteria bacterium, assembly GCA_030636465.1. GTDB lineage: Bacteria > Pseudomonadota > Gammaproteobacteria > BMS3Bbin11 > BMS3Bbin11 > BMS3Bbin11. Next base: position 2,770 of record DAOVWW010000047.1, on the reverse strand, counting down.
ATGATTATGGCACCCTGATCATAAAAAACTGGATTCAGGAAATTGCCAACGCCAACAATTTTATTGAACAGCACAACAATCAGGCCATGCTGATTAGATATGAAGATTTATGGTCTGAACCACAATTACACACAAAGCGGTTACTGCAGTTTCTGGGTGTCGAGGATTCTGACGAGTCAATCGAATTCTGCCTCGAAAAAACTGATTTTTCAAAGTTATCAGGTGGGCGAACACGCGGTACCGAAAACCGCGGATCATTCTATCGCAAAGGCATCATCGGTGACTGGAAGAATCACCTAAAACATGACACTCTGGTTGAAGTCGAGCTTTATTGCGGAGCAATGTTGGACCACCTTGGCTATGATCAATATCTACCCTGAGTGCAATTTTGTGAAGTTTTAGTCAAGGGGGAAATATCTAGATATTGATACTCCTTGCATAAAAGTAACCCTGACTACTTCTAGCAGAGGTTTTCAGGGAACTCAACAGTGTCAAATATTTCCTGCAGTTGTTGATGCTGGATATATTGCCAGGCTTTGTGAAGCGCAAAGGGCTTTTCGTAAAAGCAGCGTTCAACTGCGAATTGTGAAGCTAGAAAATCTTCTGGCAAGTGGAATTCATTTAGCTGAAGCCTCAACATAATTGAAATAAAAACTGACTCATTGGGAATTAGCTTAGGATTCACATTGCAGCCCATACATATTTTTATCATAGCCGACTTTCTTCGTAATGATATACCGCCACCAAAATGACACCAGGGAGAAACATCCCCTTCTCTCCAGAGCGGAGCGACATAGTCATATCCGATAAATTCATCAAATCTTCTATGACAGATAATGCTATCAGTATCAATCATCAACAAATATTCGCCTGCAATTTTCTTCCAGAAATCTACACTACGCCGGAACTCAGTCACAGTTACCCCCGGATCAAGGATAGGCCGGATATCCACCCCATGCAGCTTTTCCGTATATTGTTTCACCCAGGGCACAAGTACTGGCCTTGTCACTATCTGCATCCCCCATTTATCGGCAAGCATGCTGCATGAATTGAGCAGAACGAACTCTAAATTTGGTAAATGTTTGTCAATCACACACACTAACTGGCGTTCTGAATCAGTTTGAAATGAAACTTGAGGTTGATCTCGCAGAACAGCTAACTGTTCTTTTATAAAATTTCTCCATACTTCCAGTGAAAGAGATGCTTCATGCGGAGGCAGCCGGGAGGAGTCAAAAATATCTCCTGCCGGGATATGTTTAGAAAAAGAAGTAGTGTTCATCATTCTGCCTGTAAAAATCATTCATCCTTATTGGTGACATTCTCAATACTGAATTTTGCCCAGGAATTCTTCAATCTGATGTGGAAAGAAATACTTCCATGTTTTATGTAAACCGAGCGGTGATGGTGAAAACACAGACTCTACACAAAACCTGGCGGCTGTCTCAACATCTGGAATTTTAAATGTACCAGGCATCACCTGATTGCACAGCTGCATATTGATGCAAAAATACAAATCCTCTGTATATATCACCGACGGGTTTGGAATTGGGTGACCAACCTTTGTCTCATCGGCAATTCGCAGCATCGCCGATCGGCTGCGCAGAGAAAGACCACCATTACCAACGCGACAGTTTGGGGATATTGCCATTTTAGTTCGCCATGGCGCACCGACATAATCCCATTCTATAAACTCATCAATGCCTGGCCTGCATAACAGGCAGTCAAGTTCAACCCAGCATATGTGTTCAGCACTTATTTTTTTCCAGGTATCGGCATTTTTTTTTAGCGAGTTGTATTGAATGGTACTGAGGTTCTCAGCTTGTAAATCATGAAATCGCACAGTTCCCCAGTCTTTTGTCAGTTTTTTTAAATAATCCCAGTTTTCCGGTCCGGCAAAAATTTCAAGGCCCCATCCTTCCCCTGCAAAATACAGAGTATTTCGTAAAACGTACTCGAGATGTGGATGAAGACGGGGTTCCATTAATACAACGCTCCGATCTGTATTTTCTGGTACTACAGGCAGAGGAAGACTGCGAAGCCGGGCATAAGTCTTGTTAATGAAATCATGCCATTTTCTTTCACCTTCATTTAACTTTGTATCAATCATCAAGAACCGGGAATATTTTTTATTGAAGATTTTTTTGTAAATCAATGAGTGCCACGACGATTTGATCAACTACGTCAGCCCATTCACCAATTTCATTCTGTCTGAATAAGCGCATTGTTGGATACCAGGGGGTATCTGTTCGTGATTCGAGATAACGCCAACAATGAGAATACCACAACATGGTCCAGACCGGCTTACCGAGCGCACCCGCCAAATGCGCGACGGCCGTGTCCACTGAAATAACCAGGTCCAGTGCGTCAATAACAGCCGCCGTGTCTTCAAAGTTGTAAAGCTCATTGGCAAGATCGATCATGGAATCAAAATCAGGCGACTGGATCTGCTTTCCGGCATTACCAACCTGAAGAGAATAAAACTGGATCTGGTCTAGCTGCATCAATGGCAGCAGGTTTTTCAGCTTGCAAGAGCGGAATTTATCATCCTTCTGTGAAGGGTTACCCGCCCACACCAGGCCTACTTTTAATTTGTCAGTCGCTAAGCGGCTTGCCCATGCCTGTCCTTTTTTCTGATCAGACTCAATGTAAGGTACCTTCCATACTGTACTCACGGTGGTATGTAACAGATTCGGCAGGCTCATCAAAGATATCCGATAGTCATAACTTTCTTCAATTGATGCAATTTCAGCTGCATCACGTTTAATTAATT
>DAOVWW010000073.1 GCA_030636465.1 Gammaproteobacteria bacterium | reverse complement strand
TTTCTAGCACTCAGAGATTGCCGCGTCACTTCGAACCTCGCAATGACGAATAATACAGAGCTTCCCAAATTAATTAAACTAGCTTCAGTCCACATATTTTCAACGAAAGTTTCTCGATATCAAACCATACCGAAGACCCCTCGCTTTGTGCCCTGCCTTTGAGGATCTTATCAATCTTTGCCAGTTGCTGCAGGATGGTCTGCCATCCTGCCTGCCCATGTCTTTTAATCGCTTTATCAAAAATACCCTGCTTCTGGTACCAGATTCGATGCTGCTTGAAGACCTGATTTTTATTGGCACCAGCCGCCAGGGCGGTGGCTATTTGCACCAGCTTCCGTACTTCCCGGCTTAACATGACGACAAGAAATACCGACTCATCTTTCTCACCCCTGAGGCCGTCAAGGATACGGCAGGTACGCTGCCAGTCACCGGACAAACAGGCATCAAGATAGCTGAAAACTGAAAACCGTGAATTGTCGGATACCGACGCCTGTAAAGCAGCAAGCTGCTTTTTCGCATCAGGCTTTGACCCCGTTGGAGAAGAAGCATCAGTTTCGACTCCGGTATTTAAGGCAAGCAAATCAATTTCCTGTGCCGCAGCCAGCAGGTTGCCTTCAAAATAATGACACAGGAGAGCAATGGATTCCCGCTCTGCAAGCAGCCCTTTGCTGCGCAATCGGGCGCCTAACCAGCCGGGGAAATCATTGATTTTTATTTCTTTCGCTTCGGCAGTCACACCTGCTTTATCTAAGGCCTTAAACCATTTTTGATTCTGACCAGCTTTTTCTACTGGCCCGCAGATAATCAGTAGTATTGTATCGGGAGGAAAGTTCTCTACCATTTCACACAATACTTTACTGCCCAACTGGCCGGGCTTTCCCGAGGGCATCCTCAGCTCAATCAGCTGTTTGTCGCCAAACAAAGACATGTTGCTGCCTGCCAGCAAGAGTTCACCCCAGTCGAAGCCCGGCTCTGAAACGTAGCAGATACGTTCACTGTAGCCTTGCGCCTGCGCTTTTTTCCGCAGCGCCTGATACGCTTCTTCGAGCAACAAAATCTCATCACCAAATAGCAGGTACAGCTGTGCCAGTGGTTTGTCTTCAGACTCTGGCAGGCTTTGAATATTTACCCGCATCGTGGTTGTACCTTACTGAGTACTACCTGATACGGGACATTTTGCGAAGGATGCTTTGGGCTACGTCCTGACGCATTTCATCACGAAGCAGTTCTTCTTCACGAGTCGCAGATAATAGCTGCTGATCGTCGAAATCATAATCACGTCGGGCTGAAGCTGTTGAGGGTTTGATCAGTTCCTTGCCGGCACTATCAAGAACCTTATAATTGGCTCTTAGTATCAACACATAGCCTGTAGATTTGCCGCGCTCATCAATGGTCCTTACCTCGCGTCCAAAATCAGCCTTGCTAACCTCAATCTGTGCGCTGTCTGCCGTTGGGCTATTAACGATAATAACGTTATTCGCTTCCAGGCTATCAACCAGCGCATCCCTGAGTTTGACATCAGGCGAAGTTATCGCCACCGTATGGAGGGAATCAGGAAGAATAATCTTGCCACGTAAGTGGAAACCGCAACCAGACACCAGACTAGCCACTAACAGTGATATAAGAGCAATACGTTTCATACGAACATCCTTAACAGGGTAATTTCAATTTCATTCATTTGGCCATGAGTATACCGGCAAACCCGGCTATGCAAAACACCTCAGGATTCTTTTAGCAGCGCGTCAGCCAACGACAATATTCACCAGGCGGCCCGGTACAACGATAATCTTACGTACTGTTTTGCCTTCTGTATGCCGCTGCACGCTTTCACTATCCTGTGCCATTTGCTCAATTGTCGCTTTATCAGCATCGGCAGCAACCTGAATTCGATCACGCAGCTTACCATTGACCTGAACGATATACTGGATTGTATCCTGCACCATCGCCGCTTCATCGGCGACAGGCCAGGTTGCATCGATGATATCAACAGAGTGGCCAAGTTCTTTCCAGAGCTCGGTGCATATATGCGGAACGACCGGGCTCAATAACAGGCAAGCTGTTTCCAGCGCCTGCTGAACCACACTCCTGTCACTTTCATTCTGTGGGGTAAACTTACTGACGGCATTTATCAGCTCCATCACCGCAGCTATGGCTGTATTCATCTGCAAGCGCCGTTCGATATCATCACTGACCTTTTTAATGGTCTGATGAACCTGGCGGTGCAGTGTTTTTGCCGAATCCGACAAATCTGCAGCTACGCCCGACCTGACAACGCCCACTTCAACATGCTCTGCTACCTGACGCCACAATCGACGCAGGAACCGCGACGCGCCCTCAACACCGTCATCAGACCATTCCAGCGACATCGTCGGTGGAGAAGCAAACATAATGAACAAGCGAACCGTATCGGCACCATAACGCTCTATTAATGATTCAGGGTCGACAGTATTACCTTTCGACTTGGACATTTTGCTGCCGTCCATCAATACCATGCCCTGGGTCAGCAGGCGCTTAATTGGCTCGTCAATCTGTAGCAGCCCTTCATCTCGCATCAGTTTTGTGAAAAAGCGCGCATAGAGCAGGTGCAAAATAGCATGTTCTATACCACCGACATACTGGTCTACCGGCAACCAGTAATTTGCCCGCTCATCAAGCATGGCTTTATCCTGGTCAGCACAGGTAAAACGAGCCAGGTACCAGGATGATTCAAAAAAGGTATCAAAGGTATCGGTTTCCCTGCGCGCATCACCGCCACAGGAAGGACAGTTAACATGGGCAAAATCCGGATGATCCACTAGTGGTGAACGCACACCATCCAGTTCAACATCCAGCGGTAGCACCACCGGCAGGTCCTCATCAGGCACCGCTACTGTGCCGCAGCTGTCGCAATAAATTACCGGTACAGGACAGCCCCAGTAACGTTGACGGGATATACCCCAGTCACGCAGACGGAAATTAACCTTACGCTCACCTCTGCCTTTCTGCTGCAGCCATTCAGCAATGGCATCAAAAGCCTGTTTTGATGTCAGTCCATCGAACTCAGCGGAATTTTTGAGTACACCATAATCAGTAAAGGCAGCTTCCAGTGGCTGGACTAATTCGCCATCTTCCGGGTAAACGACCGATTTGATGGCAATCCCGTATTTTGTTGCAAACTCAAAATCGCGCTGATCATGTGCGGGCACGGCCATCACCGCACCCGTGCCATAACCCATCAAAACAAAATTGGCCACCCAGACAGGTATTTCTTCACCAGTAACAGGATGGCTAACCGTCAAACCTGTAGCCAAGCCTTTCTTTTCCATGGTTTCCATGGCGGCTTCGGCAGTTTCGGTATTGCGGCAATCATCGATAAAGGCCGACAGCTCAGGATTATTTTCAGCAGCTTTAAGCGCCAGCGGGTGTTCAGCCGCCACGGCAACATAGGTCACACCCATCAGGGTATCCGGCCTGGTTGTATAGACAGAGAGGTTTTCGATATCGCCTTCTGTGGCAAAACTCAGCTCTACACCCTCTGAACGCCCAATCCAGTTACGCTGCATGGTTTTCACAGCTTCCGGCCAGCCATCTAGTGTATCCAGGCCGGTAAGCAGCTCATCAGCATATTCTGTGATCTTCATGAACCACTGAGGAATTTCCTTACGCTCAACGACGGTATCGCAACGCCAGCAGCAGCCATCGATGACCTGTTCATTTGCCAGTACTGTTTTATCGTTCGGACACCAGTTCACCGGTGCCGTGCGTTTATATACCAGGCCTTTCTTCAGCAGACGGGTGAACAACCATTGTTCCCAGTGATAGTATTCCGGATCACAGGTTGCCAGTTCACGGTCCCAGTCGTAACCAAAACCCAGGCGCTTCAGCTGATCACGCATATAATCAATATTTTCGTGCGTCCATTTGGCTGGTGGTACACCATGTTTCATCGCTGCGTTTTCTGCCGGCAGACCAAACGCATCCCAGCCCATAGGCTGTAATACATTTTTACCCAGCATACGCTGGTAGCGGCTAATCACATCGCCAATTGTGTAATTTCGCACATGCCCCATGTGCAGACGACCGCTGGGATAGGGGAACATACACAGGCTATAGAAAGATTCTTTGTCTGAATCTTCTTCGACCTTGTAAACCTTGTCTTTTTCCCATTTCGCCTGTAGAGCAGTTTCAATGTTCTGGGGGATGTATTTCTCTTCCATCATTAAAAGCTCTCGTCAGCCTGTTCGTCATCGTCCCAGTCTGAAAATGGGAAAGGCTTTTCTTCGCTGTTAAAGGTAAGGAACTGTAAAATTCTATAAACGTAATTGCCCAGCGTTGACCCAAAACTCAGCAGTCTTCTATTTTTCTCACCGGTGAACAACAGCACCAGTATCTGGAACACCACCAGGGCAGCAATTAGAATTTCCACAAGATTAAAAATGATGACGAAAATGGCCATATACAGGACACGCATCCAGGTGGAATTGTCTTTGAGGTTTTCTTTAATGTTGTCGTTCATAACTGATCTCTTTAAAACACAAAAATACAGGGACGGCGGATTATAGCATTGAAAGAAGTTTCAAGTTTCAAGTTTCAAGATCCTGAGAAAAGCCTGAATTCCCCCATTAACCATGCTCCCTTACCCAAAATAAAAGAGCCTCCCAACCTGGGAGGCTATAGTAAAACGTGCGAAGTGATTGAAATGTAGCGGAACTAACCCTTTATTTAGCCTCCACCTCCGTCGCCACCTCTGCCGCCACCTCCGCCACCTCTGCAAATACCATCCAACAGAGGTTCTAGTCCACAACGTCCTGTCAAAGGAATTGGTGGAGGACTCGCCCATTCTCCAGATTTATTCTGAATTTCCAGAATGACAAAATCCAGATCGCTGGCATCGATTCGAGCCGGGCGAGTCAAACTATCTGTATCACCTTCAAGAACATCACAACTTTTATCAGTCGAAACATCTTCGGGGTATCTTGCCGTTATAGTACCTTCACCCCGCATATCATCACCGAGTGTAATATCACCACGACGGATTGTGTTGAAAAATGGGCTCATCCAGACAACAGATGCAATGTTCCCATTTATTGTGATACAGGCATAAAAAAACCCCGGTTCTGGTACACCTGCATTTGCCGGGGCAAGCAGCTTATCCATGGATTGGGCAAGTAAAGTTTTTTGATCTAGCTGTTTTCCAATATTTACCGGTTCAAACAGGCTGTGGATGCGCGTGGAAGTTTGTGCATGTGCTGGTAGCATTACTGAATCCACAACGGGTCGGCTCCATGAACCCGGCAATGATTTTCCTGCAACAACAGCACCGCCGCCTGCGGCAATAGTTTTTAACAATTTGCGGCGTGAATCAATTATTTTCTTATCTGTCATAGTTATCTCCCATTTTGACTTGTAGCGAGACTACAGCAGGAAATGATTCGTGTCATTATTAATAAAGCTTCAGGCTTCCAGGCAATAACACTGTGTGTTCATTAAATTGACACAATTAAAATTTAAAAGCATTATTCGGTTACAAAATATCTTGAGGATACAACCAATGAGCAGCAAAAAAGGTCAATCAGCGATAGAACGACGCAAAACCCTGAAGAAAATCCTCGCGGGCACTGGAGCGGCAGGCGTTGCGGCTGTTGCACCTCAAAATTGGACGACTCCAGTTATCAACAGTGTAGTGCTTCCTTCTCACGCACAAACATCTCGATTGTCTCTCAATTACAGTGACCCAAATGCCGGAGCTATGATGCCTTCTGATTTGCTTGACTCTCTCGTGCCCTCTGCCCATGCTGGCTCAGAGGCAGTCAAAGCTTTATGTATAAACTTTAATTCAGACATGACTACATACAATGCTGCCCTCGAGAGTGACAGTGGGCAGTTAAGTGTCGTGGAGGGGAAAGTGGGAATAGAAGAAACCATCCTTTCTGCTAGTTGTAATCCTGGAAGTCGTACATTTAAACTATTGAATGGCCCGAGCGAAAATGGTGTACCCTGGGAAATCTATGCAAATCCAGATGTTGCACGGTTTCCAGTATCTTCCGGCATAGCACAGGCATCGGATTGCATTGTCGATGTGAGTTCGTGTCAGGATTAAACCGGTATCAGGTTTGAACTTCGATTGACAGTTTCACCGTAATTCAAAAAAGACAGTCTTGAGTGTGAATGACCTTTGCTCGACTTATCCTGCAAGGCGACCAGAGGTTGTTTTATACGGGGCACCGGGGCGATATCACTTGTATGACGAAAAACGACTCGCGACAATTCACATTAACGATACGACTGCAGCTATCTGGCAGCTATGCAACAGGGCATTATCTGTCGATACGATAATTGACATGTTAAGCCAGGCCTATAATGAGCCGCGTACTGAAATCACCTCAGACATACAAAAAATACTAAACGGTTTGCGTGAACAGCAAACGATTTATCTCTACAAGGATTGTTATAAACTTAATCCCACAATTGCGGCAGATATTAACTACCACGATATCTCGCCCATTTTGCTCGAAACCCTGGAATCATTCCGTAAACAATTTATCAATATGTTTCCTGATGACAGGACAGTTGGAAGTGCACCACTGGATATTTCTGCTTTAGAACAGGAAAAAACTAAACAATCAACTCACTCCAGCGCTGTAATGTTTAATACACTCCACAAAGTGAAAGATGAGCATAGTGAAATACTTCTTGATCAAATTCGTGCTGAGCTGGATAAAATTATCCCGACTTATGGTGTTAACCGAACCGCCTCAGGGCAGGTTCTCTATGGTGCAGGCAGCTGGTTGAGCTGGCACACCAATGAAGATAAGCCCGGCCGCCGCGTTTACTGCAACTGGTCAGAAAAAGCTGATACCAACTTTTTTCGCTACCTCAACCCGGACAACGGCGAGATCATTACCGAGATGGAACCGGCTGGATGGAGTGTTAAATCTTTTTATATCCCCGCACCACCTGAGCAATTATGGCATTGCCTGAATGCAGGTTCTAAACGTATTGGGCTG
>DAOVWW010000298.1 GCA_030636465.1 Gammaproteobacteria bacterium | reverse complement strand
GCCGCATCGGTCTATCATTTCCTGAAGCGATGAATGCCTTGCAATCCTCAATTGCCGAGGAAGGCTTTACTGTCTCTCGTGTCCAACGTGTTGATATTGGGCTAACGTCTTCTGGTTACAACACGGCTGAATACAGGATAGTATTTTTCATGGACCCCGATGAAGTGCATAAGATAGTAGAAGAGCATATGGAGCTGATACCTTTCCTGCCATTAAAAATCACCATCTTTGCAGAAGGCAGTGAAACCATAGTCGTGACCCTTAACCCAAACAAATTGAATGAGTTTTTCCCTGAATTAAATATGGAAAAGACGTTCTCTCAATGGAGTGATAAAGTGGTCAGGATTCTTGACAGAGTTCAGTCTGAATAGACTTCAATAGCATCTTGCCCGATTCACTATTTGAAGTAATTCGGGCTAATCTGCCATCACCTTCGAGTGATATCTGGATTTGAACATCCTCTGCTGGCAGATACCCCTGTCCACGCTGAGGCCATTCGACGAAGCAGCAGTTTTTTCCATTGAAATAGTCTCGTATCCCTATCAGGTCGAGTTCTTCGGGGTCGCTAAGACGATATAGATCAAAATGTATTATCTCCCTGCCAGCGACAGAATATTCTTCAAGCAAGGTATAGGTAGGACTCTTCACCGCCCCTGAGTACCCTAATTCACGCAGCGCCCCGCGTACCAGGCAGGTTTTACCCGCACCAAGATCACCTAGCAGAAAAACAACCAGACCGTCTGATAATGCAGTAGCAAGTGCAGCGCCCAGCTGCTCAGTATCCTCAACATTTTGTAATGGAAGTACTAACTCAGCTGACGGGGTTAATTCATCCTTCATCCTTAACTTCCAGTCCATTTCGCAGCCTGCGTAGTGGAATCATCAGATCTGATGCCAGCATTCCGACGAGCCCGTTCCCTGCAGCATAGATATCAGCAGCACAGGCGTGCAGAGCAACAGCAGACTGTGCAGCCCGGTAGGATTCCATTCCTTGTGCTAACAATCCTGCCAACACGCCCGTAAGGACATCCCCAGTACCGGCAACAGCAAGGGCGGCATTGCCATAAGGACAAATTGTTTCATTCTTATCAGACACTATCAGACTACCCTTTCCTTTTAGAATACAGATGCCGCCATAGAGACTAACGATTTCACGTGCTGCGGCTATTCTATTGTCCTGTATTTCATCCACCTGGGTATTTAGCAGTCTAGCTGCCTCGGCCACATGAGGCGTCAATATCCAGCGATCCCTTTTATCTGGTGTATGCGCCAATAAGTTTAAAGCGTCGGCATCAATAACCCGGGGGTCATTATGTTCAAGACAAAACTCAAATACCTGTCTTGACCACCTTGTCTGCCCCAGCCCGGGACCCAGCGCAATAACATCGACCAGTTGTAAAAGCTTCCCTAGCTGATTAGGTTCATCGATGCCACTGACCAGTAATTCAGGACGGCAACTGCTTATGGTTGCTGTGTTATCAGCAATAGTCGCGACTCTCACCAGCCCTGCTCCTGCAACATAACTCGCCCACCCTGCCAGGCAGCAGGCACCGGCCATGGACTGTTCACCGCCGACAATTAGCACACGTCCATTACTGCCTTTATGGGCATCATCAGCACGCTGAGGAAACCAGCCCTGACATTCAATGAGTTTTATCGGCTGTAATATTCCCTTACGGCTAAATGTTTTCTGTGACCCTGAGTCCATGACCGGTATCATACGACACTATGAATGAGGAGACACAACCCAAATATAATCTATCCGACCAGGATTTGAATGAATTGGTGCAGCAGATTCGCAGCTGGTCTGAAGAACTGGGATTCCAGCAACTGGGCATTAGTGATACAAATCTTTTTGCAGCAGAGGGAAAACTAAACGACTGGCTAGCGAACAACTACCACGGCGACATGGATTACATGGCCCGACATGGGTTGAAGCGTAGTCGTCCAGCCGATTTAATACCCGGCACCAGGCGAATAATTTCAGTACGTATGGATTACCTGCCAGAACAGGCGCGCAAGGCTATCGCCTTATTAAAACAGGACAAAAATGCCTATATCTCACGTTATGCACTGGGCCGCGACTATCACAAACTCCTACGCTCGCGTCTGCAAAAACTTGCGCAACGTATTCAAAACCAGGTGTATGGCTATAACTACCGCGTTTTTACCGACTCCGCACCGGTACTGGAAAAGGCGGTGGCAGAAAAAGCCGGACTGGGCTGGATAGGCAAACACAGCAACCTGATTAACCGCAAGGCTGGCTCCTGGTTTTTTCTTGGAGAGATTTATACAGATATACCGTTGCCCATAGACAACACTGTAGAAGAACATTGCGGCAGCTGCCAAGCCTGTATGGACATATGCCCTACTCAGGCCATTATTGCACCCTACCAGGTCGATGCAAGACTGTGCATTTCATACCTTACTATCGAATATAAGGGCATTATCGACGAAAAACTCCGCCCAATGCTTGGCAATCGCATCTATGGCTGTGATGACTGTCAGCTGTGCTGCCCATGGAATCGTTTTGGAAAGATTTCCATGGAAACTGATTTTCAGCCACGGCATGAACTCGATGATGTGAAACTACTAAAGCTTTTTAACTGGTCGGAGCAAGAGTTCATGAAAAAACTGGAAGGCTCGGCGATACGTCGCATTGGTTACCAGAACTGGCAGAGGAATATAGCCATAGCCCTCGGAAATGCAGAATACGACCCTGAAATACTCATGACGCTACAGGTGAAAATAGCAACGGCTACTCAATTAGTCGCTGACCATATAAGCTGGGCAATAAAACAGCAGGAAAAAAATCGCGCTGAAGGAAGTTAATATTTTTCGTCGCTTACAGAAATTAGAAAATTATTTCTTTTCTAAAGCGCATCGGTTTGTAACCAAATATGGCACTTGAATGGTGAAACAACACATGCTGCCCTTCATTTTGCCAGATTTTTGTAATTCTCTCGTCAACCTTGCGATAGTCCATCAGCAT
>DAOVWW010000272.1 GCA_030636465.1 Gammaproteobacteria bacterium | reverse complement strand
TAACATTCATACCGTTCTCAGTAAGCAAAACGATACACAACTGGAAGCAGACTCTATCGATATGGCATTCGTCTGCAATACTTATCATCATTTTGAATATCCACAATCCATGCTGGCATCGATACATCGTGCACTGCGCCCGGGTGGAGCATTAATCATAATCGATTATCGAAAACAGGCAGGCAGAAGTTCTTCCTGGGTGATGTCACATGTTAGATCCGACAAGCAATCTGTTATCAAGGAAATTGAACAAGCTGGATTCAAAATAGACTCTGATTCAGACATATTAAAGCAGAATTATTTCCTCAGGTTTGTAAGGAATTAATATTGGAATACAGAAAATTAGGCCGTACTGGTTTGGACATAAGTGTCATCGGTCTGGGTACTATGACCTGGGGTTTTCAGAATACTCAAAAAGAAGGCTTTGCACAGATGGATTACGCGCTGGAGCAGGGTGTGAATTTCTTCGACACAGCAGAGATGTACGCGATACCGCCGACGGAGAAGACCTTTGGTACGACCGAAGCTATCATAGGGAACTGGTTTACTTCATGATTAAATCGTGAAAAAGTGATTTTAGCCTCAAAAATAACTGGCCCGGGATTAGCCTGGATCAGGGAGGGTAAAAATACCAGTGATAAGAAGAATATTCAGCAGGCAGTGGATGGCAGTCTAAAGCGTTTACAAACAGATTATATCGATCTGTATCAATTGCACTGGCCTAACAGAGGTTCGTATCACTTTGGACAGATATGGGGGTTTTCACCAGACTTCGATGCGCAGGCTGAGGAAGATAACTTTCTTGAAGTCTTGCGTACGCTGAATGAGTTGATACAGGATGGAAAGATACGCCATGTTGGTCTATCAAATGAAACCGCGTGGGGCCTGAGCAAGTGGATGCAGTTAGCAGATGAAAACAATCTGCCGCGTATGGCCTCCATTCAAAATGAGTATTCATTACTTTGCCGTCACTTTGAACCTGATCTGGCTGAGATCGCGATACATGAGGATTGCGGTCTATTAGCCTGGTCTCCCCTTTGTAGAGGTATGTTAAGCGGCAAGTATCTGAATGGTGCGCGCCCAGCAGGTGCGCGTATCACAATAGAGACCAGGTTCGAGCATCGCGTGCTGCCACAAACAGATGCCGCAATTCAGAAATATGTTGATCTTGCAGAGAAATACCAATTGGATGTTTGCCAGATGGGCCTGGCATTTGTCAGGGATCAGGCATTTGTCAGTTCTGTACTTATCGGCGCTACGAATATGGAGCAATTAAAAAGTAATATTGATTCCGTCTCTCTTAAGCTATCTGCTGAGGTGTATGAAGAAATAGGCAGCATTAGGCGTGAATTCCCAATGTTGTTTTAGTTTGTTCCAGGTACTGATCTCATACCCATATGCTTTCTCCGACTTTGGGCAGCCGTGACTGAGGTAAACTATTCGTTCTATCAGGTATCCCACTAATCAAGTGAGCGGTGTGCAGAAAATTCCTTTCAATAATCGATTCGTAGCGCTGGGCGAAGATTTTTACGTAAAGACTCGTCCGGATCCGGTAGCTAATCCGGCATTGATTAAATTCAATAATGAACTTGCCGAAGTTCTGGGACTATCTAACAGCGACCCTGATGCAATCGAGGCAGCAGCTATTTACTCGGGTAACTCTATACCCGAAGGTGCTGAGCCTTTAGCCATGGTGTACGCGGGTCATCAATTCGGACACTTTAATCCGCAGCTAGGTGATGGACGGGCGATTCATTTAGGCGAGATTAGTACACCAGATGGTTCCAGCTTCGATATGCAGCTAAAAGGTTCCGGGCGTACTTATTATTCCCGCGGCGGAGATGGGCGCGCTGCTCTGGGCCCGGTGCTGCGTGAATATTTAATCAGTGAAGCGATGGCAAGGTTAAGTGTGCCAACCACTCGTGCATTGGCTGTTGTGACGACAGGTGAAGAGGTGGTGCGTGAGAGCTTACTTCCTGGTGGCATCATTACCCGTATTGCAACGAGTTTTGTCCGTGTAGGTAGCTTCCAGTTTTTTTCTTCACAGGGGAATGTGGAAGCGATTCAGAAATTGTCTGATTATGTCATTGAGCGCAACTATCCGCAGGCTGGCAAGGAAGAAAACCCCTATACGGCTTTGTTGAAAGGTGTTGTGGATAGCCAGACAGCATTAATAGCGCAATGGATGCAGCTGGGCTTTATTCACGGTGTGATGAATACTGACAACATGTCGATAGCAGGGGAGACGATTGATTATGGTCCATGTGCTTTCATGGATAGCTACGATCATGACAAGGTTTTTAGCTCTATAGATCGAGAGGGGCGTTACGCCTACAGTAATCAGCCATCGATAGGGCTGTGGAATTTAACTCGTCTGGCGGAAACACTATTACCCTTGCTGGCAGGCAATACCGACGCTGCAGTTGAAGTGGCTCAGGATATTTTGAAAACCTATGTTGAGGTCTATCAACGGCATTGGTTGTCGGGCATGCAGGCGAAGTGCGGTTTGTTTTCAGTGTCTGATGCAACCAGTGAGGCGGATAAAGAACTCATTGAAGGCTTGCTTAATACCATGGCGGCGAACAATGCCGATTTTACCTTAACGTTTTTTTACTTATCGAGATTAACCGCACAAGCATCAGAACAAGACAGCGATATTCAGCGTTTATTTGAAAAGCCAGAAGAGCTGGATGAATGACTGCTTAAATGGCGTAAACGATTAACTAAAGAATCTTTAAGCGATGCAGAACGTCAGAAAAAAATGCAGGCAATAAATCCTGTTTACATACCCCGGAATCATCAGATAGAAGCGGCGATTAGAGCCGCAGAAGATCATGTCGACTTTTCTGTCTTCCATGAATTACATGAGGTGCTGCAGAACCCCTATAAACAACAGGAAGGAAAGGACAGGTATAGTTTACCGCCTGAACCGGATGAAGTGGTACTGCAGACATTCTGCGGCACCTGAATAGACTCAGAGCCTGTCAGCTCAGTGTTCTAATCGGTACTTTCATCTGTGAAACCGAATGCCTTGTCATGCACATAGACTAACTTACACTCTTCGACATATTTTGCATCATGTATGCGATTGGCTTTTATATACCCGGTGTCACCTTTATTTAGTACTACAGGCTCTCCTGTGGGTATCAGGCTATCTCCCTGTTTTTCATAAAACTGGATTATCATCTTTCCTTCAACAACGATAGTCATGTCGTCACCGGGGTGAGAATGCGGAGGCTCCGATGAACCGGCTTCCCATTTCTCGAGCATGACTTCTGCACCGTCGGGGTTGTTTGGGTAAGTGGTTCTAAGTGTAAACCCTGCTGGTGTATCAGGGATGGATACGTGATTTTTCCATATGGCACTTGTGTCACTTGATTGCTCGTTCGTTGTCGTGTCAGTCATT
>DAOVWW010000173.1 GCA_030636465.1 Gammaproteobacteria bacterium | reverse complement strand
ATTAATTACATTGTAGTACTCACGGCAATATCTCAAAAAGCTAAAAACACCGCGATAAAAGAGTCCTCCCAGACAGCCAACCTGCAGGCATTACAATCACGCATACGTCCCCATTTCATGTTCAATAGCATGAACAGCATCGCCGGACTGATACGGAATAACCCGCAGATGGCGGAGCAGGCCCTGCAAGACCTGGCAGATCTGATCCGTGTATTGATGGCGGACGTACGAAAACTTGTGCCCTTGATCGCAGAAATTGAAACATCTAAACAATATCTGAATATCGAAAAATTACGCCTGGGTGATCGCTTGAATGTGCAATGGCATGTGCAGGGCATCCCGAAGAACTGCTTTGTTCCATCATTGATATTACAGCCCTTGCTTGAAAATGCCGTATACCACGGCATAGAACCAAGCTTCGGCGGCGGCGTCATTGATATAGATATGCGCGCAGATGAAAAAAGGGTACAAATTCTCATACGCAACCCCTTGCCAGATGACGGCGTACGCAATCACCGCAAGGGCAATCAAATCGCGATGGATAATATCAAGCAAAGATTAGCCCGCCACTTTGGCGATGCCTCATCACTCAGTTCCAGCCGCCGCAATGAGATACATATTACAAAGATCATTTTCCCCATCATAACCAACAGGCAGACAGCCTGAGATTGAAGGCCCCCGAATATGAAAATACTGATAGTTGATGATGAAAACCTGGCAAGACAACGCATGCGAGACCTGCTTTCAGACCTGGGCGAAACCGATATTGTCGGTGAAGCAGCCAATGGCAGCGAAGCTATCGAAAAAGCCGTTACCCTGAAACCGGATTTGCTGTTAGTCGACATTCGCATGCCGGTAATGGACGGCCTCGAAGCCGCCATGCACCTGCAGGGCATGGAAAATCCGCCAAAAGTAATATTCACGACCGCATATGACGAACACGCCCTCGAAGCTTTTGAAGTCAATGCTATCGACTACCTGTTAAAACCCATTCGTAAGGAGAGACTGGAAACTGCCTTGCAAAAAGCTCGTCCGGTCAGCACCAGGCAACTTAAAGAGGTAAACAGGACAGCTGATACACAATCATCACGCAGCCACATAAGTGTTCATATGCGAGGACGTATTACACTGATCCCGGTGGTCGAAATTATCTATTTTATTGCCGACAATAAATATGTCACGGTTCGAACGGCTAATGAGCAGCATCTTATTGAAGAATCATTAGTCAGTCTGGAAGAGGAGTTCTCAGACCGATTTCTGCGCATTCACAGGAGTTCTCTGGTCAACACTGAATATCTTCGCGGTATGGAAAAAAATACCGCAGGACACTGGCGTGTACTAATGAAAGGTATCGATGAGAAACTGGTCGTTAGTCGCAGGCATACGCCCCAGGTAAGGCGTTGGGTCCGGCGCTAATCATCTCGACACCGGCAAGTATTGCCTGATCCAGATAATATCCATAGAAGTCTTCATTACTAATACCAATGATAGGCTTAGCCGCCTGCCTGCCATCCGGCACAAATACCACCACCTGGGGAACCAGTGTCACCCCGTGCCGCGCAGCCAGTTCAGCCATGGTTACCTGCTTTCCGGAAAAATCCCTGACCAGCTGATCGCTATCTGTTTCCAGTTCACGGGTAATAATACCCGGGTAGCGTTCATCCTCCATTAACGGGATCATGTATAGAGAACGCACTACATGGCAGTAGGGGCAGCGGGACGAACCGAACATCACAACTAGCGGCTGCCCATGACAGGCAGCCTGGCGAGATTCCGCTAATAAGTCTACCGCCCATGGCAGCTTCTCATTGCTAATAATAGTTTCTGCTTCTTCATCTTCGCTATCATCTATACCCAGACCAGCGAACACTGGTGATGCGTGTAAAAACAGCATCAGCAACAAAGAAAAAAGGGAAGTATTGTTTAATGACATTGCAGCGGAGCCTCTGACTCAATTATCATATGTTGTATTGGTTAAATTATAGCAAATCAGCTGACTAATCTGTTGGAGTACTCATTGAACAAAATTCGTATCGCTACACGCAAAAGCCCACTTGCACTCTGGCAAGCCTACTTTATTCGAGATGAGCTACTTGCCCGTCATCCGTCACTGCAATGTGAAATTGTAAAACTGAGCACTGAGGGAGACCGCATACTCGATACACCTTTAGCCAAAATAGGTGGCAAGGGTCTGTTTATCAAAGAACTGGAGCAGGCTCTGATTGATGACCGTGTAGATATAGCCGTGCACTCAATGAAGGATGTCACTGTAGATCTGCCGGAAGCGTTGCATATACCGGTTATTTGTCAGCGTGAAGAACCCTGGGATGCCTTTGTTTCCAACCAGTACGAACACTTTCTCGATCTGCCTCAGGGTGCCCGTTTAGGCACATCCAGCATGCGCCGGCAGATGCAGTTAAAGGCCGCCAGGCCCGACCTTGAAGTTGTCTCACTGCGAGGCAACGTCAACACCCGCCTGGCAAAACTCGATGCTGGTGAATTTGATGCCATCATCCTCGCTGCAGCAGGACTGATACGCCTGGAAATGCCTGAGCGCATAAAAGAAGCCCTGCCGCCAGAACTCTGCCTGCCTGCCGTCGCACAGGGAGCCGTTGGTGTTCAATGCCGTAAAAATGATGATGAAACACTGGCGCTGTTAATGCATCTGGATCACCCGCCAACTCATGCACGGGTGATTGCTGAGCGTGCGATGAATGCCACACTGGAAGGTGGCTGCCAGGTTCCTATTGCCGGTTTTTCTGAAATACATGAGGATACACTGCACCTTAGAGGCATCGTAGGCACACCCGATGGCAGCCTGTTATTGCATGCGGACGTTGCTGGCCTTACCCGAAATGCTGAAGAGATCGGACAGGAAGTAGCGAAGCAGCTGCTGGAGAAAGGTGCTGGTGATATTCTTACGGATGTTTATGATTAGTTTTTTTAGCTTCATATTGCAGCGATGACACCTCACCCACTACAAAACTGCACCATCGTCGTCACCCGCCCGGCCGCACAGGCCACTCGGCTACTTGAAGCACTCGAAGAGGCCGGTGCAACAGCCATCCATTTTCCTGTCATAGAAATTACAGCCGCCCCTGATCAGGAAAAACTTCTGCAACAGGTAAAACAGCTAAACACTTATGACATGGCTATTTTCATCAGCAGGAATGCTGCCATCTACGGCTCAGCACTAGTACAACAAACAGAAAACTGGCCATCTTCTATGCAAATTGCGGCTATTGGAGAGGGTACCGCACAACAATTGCACAAACAGGGAATGGCTGTAGATATAGTTGCCAAAGGCATTGCTAGCTCTGAAAGTCTGCTGAATACAAAAGCTATGCAAAATGTTGCGGATAAACGCATACTTATATTTCGCGGCAATGGGGGTAAGGAAAAACTTGCCAGTAACTTACGTAAACGTGGTGCCACTGTCGACTATCTTGAATGCTATGAAAGAAAACGCCCAAATATCAATGCTGAAATACTCAGCGAACTTTGGCACAGAAAAACAATCGATGGCATTATTCTAACTAGCGCAGAGGGCCTGAAGAATCTCTATGACATGGTCAAAAAAGAAGATATTGCGCAGCTGAACACCACACCACTTTACGTTATATCCTCTACAATGGTGGAACTGTGTGGCAAACTGGGGTACAAATTAACACCAGTGCTGATCGCGTCTGCAACCAATGAGGATGTCATGCAATCAGTGTTGAAAAACTGTACTACAAAAATATAGTCTCAGGGTTAGACTAGCAGAACCAGGAGCGCGAGTAGATAATCAAAACACTATGGATAATAAAGAAAAAGACACAAAACCGGCTGATGAAAACAGCGACGAGTTAAGCATACAAAACGAAACTCATGTGCAGGATGATTCGCGAGAAAAAGCTCATGCTATTGCCTGGCTGCCCCTAATAGCCATTATTTTATCTGTGTCAGCTCTGGCTGCCAGTGCATACCTCTACCTGTCTCACAACAGTCAGTCGCAAAAGCTACTGGCCACTATAAATGGCCTCGAAGGCTCGCTACAAAATACTCGCACGGACCTGGCAAATGCCCAGCAACGGCTGCAAAAAAATCTTCAGCGACAGCATGCCGAGCAATTAACTCTGAAAAAATCTCTCGCTAAATTATATTCGAATATTGAAAACACAGGACAAACCTGGTCTACAGCAGAAGTTCATCACCTGCTACAACTTGCCATGGATCAGCTAGCGCTTGCGGGCAATGTAGAAGGTGCATTAGCCGCACTGACTATTGCCGACCGTAGAGTTGCCAGTAACGGTGACCCGGAATTACAGATTCTGCGCCAACAGCTGGCACTCGACATCGCCAGCCTGCAGCAAGTCAATCGGCCAGACCTGGCTGGTACCATCCATCGCCTGAATGCTCTGAGTGAGTCAATAACTCATCTTCCCGTCGTACACCGGCTGGCAACAGCCGATGAAACCAGCATAGCGCCTAAAGATCCAGACGACCATAACAACGTCTGGCAACATATAACCCAGGATCTTTCAGGACTGGTAAAAATCCGCAGCATAGACCAACCTGTCGTGCCACTGCTGTCACCTGATCAGGAGTATT